>JBKJQK010000513.1:0-12225 GCA_046594095.1 Anaerolineae bacterium
GCTGCCGTCGGGAAGACGAAATGTCTCAGAAGCGATCAATGCCTGTGATCCGTCCTGGAACTTGTAGGTGTACAGCACTTCGATGTTGCCGGCCGTGGTCTGGCCCACGGTCCTGGCCCTTTTCGCGCCCTGCAACACACCCGCGAAAATCTCCGCCGCGGAGACTGAGGACTTCGAGGTCAGGATCACCAGCGGAACGGTTTGGGAATTCCCGATCTTGTCGCCACGGGCGCGGAGTTGGCGGGTAGCTCCGGCCCGGGTGGTCTCGCTGCCCAATACGCCGTTTGCCAGTGCGCTGAGGGTTCGCTCAAGTTCGCCCAACGCTCCGCCGCCGTTGTTGCGCACATCCACGATCAATCCGTCGAGGTTGCCGCCCTTCATCAGGTCGGCGAGAACCGATCGAAACTGGTCGGCGATGCCTTCCTCGTAGAACGTTGGCATGAGGATGTAGCCAATCCGTTTTGTGCCCGCCTGAGCGGCTCCTACCAGCCGGCCTTCGATCCGGGTCTTGGTGACCACCTTTGCTCGGGTCAGGGTGACGTCCCGAGCTTCGCCGCCGGGGCTGCGCACGGTGATGGTCACGGTCGTGCCTTCCAGGCCGCGGACTTTTGAAACGATCGGCTCTCCGGCATCATTGATGGCGGGTACACCCTCAACCGCGAGGATATGGTCATGCGGACGGAGACCGGCTCTTTCCGCCGGGCTGTCCGGGTACACCACCAGCACGAACACATACTTCTTCTCACGGTTGGCGTCCCACTGGATTCCGATACCGCTGTAGCTCTGCTCGCCTCTGAAGCGGGCCTGCTCCTCCTTGACGTCAACCGGTGACTGGTACCGGGAGTGATCGTCGTTCAGTCCCGCGATCAAACCGTCCATGAGTTGATAGAACGCAGAGCTCGTCAATCCGGCTCGAATCTTGGCCTCGGTGGGCGCCTTCAGACCGGACCAGTCCACCCCGTTGAAATCCGTATAGATGTAGTTGTCATTGACCGTTTTCCATAGCTCTTGAAACACCTTGATCTGGAGATCGGTGTCGCGCGCACTGGGCGTGGGTTCTACCGTCGCGCCGGGCGCCGGGCTGACGGTGGCTCGGGCGGTGGGGCGGGGCGTTGGCGTGCTGCCCGGCTGGGGTGTGCCCAGCGGAGTTCGGGTCGCCGCGGGCGCGTTCGTGGCGCGCGACTCGGGTGTCGCGGTCGCGGGTGCCCGGGTTGGGCGCGGGGTCGACGTTGGAGGCACGATCACCGCGGCGACTTCGGTGGCGACGATTTGCGCGCCCTCGGTCACCAGCCCGCATCCTCCGATGGCCAGCGCGGCCAGACCTGAAACGACGGCCCGAACAAGATTCTTATATGTCACAGTGTTTCCATTTGAACAGACTGATTGAAGGCGCGGCTTAGAGACGGCCATTTCAACGGCTCAGAAAATCCTGAGCCGCTTTGACATACGGATCCGCCGCTTCGGAAAAGGTATCCCATTCGGCGTCAATCGGCACATCTGGAGTGAGGCCGGAGCCCTCCCAGCTTTTGCCATTCGGAAGGGTGAAGCGCTGTTCGGCCAGCCATAGGACTGAACCGTCGGGCAGGTCATGCGCGAGGATGGTTTCGATGTTGCCTTCTGTCGTTTGGCCGAACACGCGCGCCCGCTTTTTTGCCTGGAGCGCCCCGGCCATGATTTCGCCAGCGGAAGCGGTTCGCCAACCGGTCAGGATGGCAAGCGGGATCGATTGCGAGTTTCCGATCGACTCAGGCCTGGCGCTCAGTGTCTCCCCTCTTCCCGTTCGCTCGAGGAGCGTTCCAAAGGGCCCGCCCGCGAACAGCCCGATCGCCGACGTCATGGCGTCAAGACTACCGCCTTCGTTCAGGCGCAAATCGACGATCAAGCCATCCAACACGCCTCCCTTCATGAGGTCTCTGAGTCCCCGGCGAACGGAGTCGGCGACGTCGTCATCGTCGAAGCTGGGAATGGCCAGGTAGCCGATTCTCTTCTTCCCGGGTAGGAGTTTCGCGTCGATCTGGACCGTATCCGTGATCTGGGCCTTTGAAAGCCCAACCTGACGCGGCTTTCCGCCGGGAGTCTGCACCGTCAGTGTCGCCGAAATGACACGCTCGTCAAAGAATACGTCGGCGAGATCCCCCACCGCCGGATCGATCGCCGGAGCGCCATTGATCTTGAGGATGTGATCGTGCGGGCGAATCCCCGCTTTGTCGGCGGGACCATCGCGATGGGTCTGAAGCACATACACGTATTCGAGCGTATCGGCCACCTCATAGCTAAAGCCGAATCCCTTGAACGTCGTGTCCCCCGCGGAATTCTTATCATGCGCAACCGCATCGTCCGGGGACAGAAAATAGGTGTGTCCATCGGCCAGCGAATCCACCAGCCCGTACATCATTTCGTAGAACGCGTCGGGGCTCATGCCGGCGCGGATGCGGGCCAATGTGGGTGTGTAGTTGGCGGTCCAATCTGCCCCATTGAAGTCCGGATACACGTATCGGGTATTGACCAACGTCCAAACCCGGTCAAAGACCCTGGTCTGGAGGACCGGACCGGTCTCGGTGGAACCGCCGATGGCCGGTGTCGCCTTCCCCGGCGGGAGCGCAGGGCGGGGCGGGGCGCCTGTCGGCGTGACCGCCGCGCCATCGCGCAATGACGCGCCCGGGGGCGGTGCCGTAATGCCGGCCTGGATTTCGACCGTGACGGAAGGTAGAGAGTCCCGCGCGGGCCCACATCCAATAACGAGTACGGATGCAAGCCCGCAGGCAAACCAGGTTCGGAGTCGTCGCAAAGTCAAGGCTCCGTATCCTACACGCGGACGCCGAAATCCGAGATCGACTATTTCGCGGACTTGATGAACTCGAGGACCTGGCGCAGGTGCTTGACCCGGTGGTCATAGAACCCTCGGAACACGTTGCGGGCGTCAACCAGGACAGCGTCCATGCCTACGTTCAAGGCGCCCACGACGTCGGCGAAATAGTTATCCCCGACGTAGAGCATCTTGTCGGCGGTCGCGCCCGACAGGGCAATCGCCTGCCGGAAGATCTCCGGGTGCGGCTTAAAGAACCCAGCCTGTCCGCCGGTGACCACAAAGTTGAAGTACTCGCGCATCCGGTAGCGGAGAAGCATGGGCTCGATGTCGGTGTCTCGATTGGTGACAAGGCCGAGGGTGAAGCCGGACTTGCGAAGGTCCTCCAACACCATAAACGCGTCCGAATAGAGGACGTCAATCGGGTCATAGTAGAGGTCGTAGAGCTCTTGGATTTGCGGCGCGTACGCCCCCGGGTCGACCACCCCGATGGCGGTCAGCAGAATCTTGTCGTAGTTCAGCCAAAACTCACGCTTGTCGTAGCGCGACATGTGCACGTCGACGAGCCCGCTGGCCCAATACCGGTTGGCCTCGCGTTCGATCAGCTCGATCTGGGGCTGCGAAAGCTGGATGCCGACCCGTCCGCAATACTGGGCGAATGCTTCGAAGCCCTCCGGCTGGCTGGCCCGCAGGGTGCCGTCCAGGTCAAACAGAATCGCGGTGTACTTCGACATGGTTTGGTCCGGGGAAATCGCAAAGATGTTACCATAGCGAACGTTAAAGCTTCCAGGTCAAATTGCGGAGACAACCGCTTGACCGCCAGTCTTGATGAGGTGACAAATGAACAGAAAACTCATGACTCTAGCGCTCAGCGTGGCCATGCTGATGACCATGGCGTGCAGCGCCATTAGCGGCCTGATTAGCGGCGGCGGGGCCGGCACAGTAAGTGATCTGTGGCCGGATGTGCCGCCCTTTGCGGGAGCCGCCAAAGCCAACCTTGAGCTGCCCCTTGCGGCTCAGATCGGACTGAACGCGGTACTCCAGGGGAAATTCAACTTCATCGCCTTTACCACAAAATCACAGCCCGCAGACGTTTCGGCTTTCTACACCAAGCAGCGCATGCAGGTCGCTGGCTGGGCGGCCGATTCCCCCGGCTGCAATAATTCAACCAGCAATGGCGCGACCAATGGCGCAATCTGCATCTTCACCAGGAAGCAGGCCGGGAAGGACATCGCCGTCGCGATCTTTGTCGCCAAGGAAGACGCCACGAAGGACACCCAGATTTTCTACGCCCGGGTTGAGGGCGACGGAAAGACCCCAACACCGGGCCGTTAGTCACCCGCCCGAATCTGCCGCCCGCCAGAGCCTTCCGCTCGGCGGGCGGATGCTTGTGGGGGTTCATCCATTGGACAGCAGGGCGTCGAGCCTTGATCGGATCGCCGGCCACTCATCATCGATGATGGAATAGAAGATGGACGACCGCACGTAGCCGTCGGGAAGGATCATGTTCTTGCGAAAGACGCCCTCGCGCGCTGCGCCGAGGCGCTCAATGGCGCGCTGCGAGCGCTCGTTGCGGACGTCGGTTCGGAGTTGGACGCGGACGCACTCCCAGGTTTCAAAGGCGTGCCGATAGAGCAGGAGCTTGGTTTCGGTATTACAGGCGGTGCGCCGGAACTCGCTTCCCAACCACGAACCGCCGATTTCGACGCCTCGGTTGGCCCGATCGATGGTCATGAAGCGGGTCATGCCGATCGGCGCGCCTTCCGCGGATGTCCCGGTCTGGAGCGTGATCGCGAAAGGAAGGTCGGTTCCCCTGGCCTGGCGGCGCAGCATCTCCGTGATCAGCCAGTCCATCCGATCGCGGGTGCCCACATAGCCATACGGCATGTACTGCCAGATTTCGGGCTCTTGCGAATGGGCAAGCAGGCCGGGCGCATGATCAGGGTGGAGCGGCACAAGGCGCACCCGGCTGCCGTTCAAGACCACGGGTTGAATGTCCATCAGGCTCATTGGGGCTAATTCTAGCGATTGCCGCGGCGTGTCCGTGGCCGGGCTGCCTCATCCGCGCGATACCGGCGGCGCGTCAATGGCGAAGAAACGCCAGACGACCGTCCGCGCTTCGGCATCGCCTGAGACGCCAATGCGCGCTGACGCGCCGACGGGCAGCGTCCGGGCAGGCGCATACAGCCGTATGCGCGACGCAGGCCCGCTCACGTCGGCGCCATCCCACGCCCGGTCGATGCCTAACGCTCGACATAGGTTTCCCGGGCCCCTGCATAACGCTTCGTCGGGGATCGGGCGGCTGCCGGCCCGGTTTCGCCTCATCGCTGCCAGTCCGAAGGTGGGGCAAAGCGCGCGGACGAGGACTGCCGCGCCGTCCCCCTCGCCGCCGGTGACCAGGTTCAGACAGAAGTGCATCCCGTAGATGAAGTAGACGTAGGCGTGCCCGGCCCGGCCAAACATCGAGGCGTTCCGCCGGGTCTTTCCACGAAACGCATGCGAGGCCGTGTCGGACTGGCGATAGGCCTCCGCTTCGACGATGACCCCGCCCATCCGTGGCCCCGTGCCGCCCTCAACGATGAGGCTGGCCCCGATGAGTTCGCGGGCGACGATAACGCTATCGCGTGTGAAAAACGCTCGAGCCAGCCTTCGCATGCGCGTATTATGGCGGCCGCTTGACCCATCTTCTGGTGATTGGCCTGGCTTCGCTTGACCAGCTCCATCTTTCCGGGCGCGAACCCATCGCGGCCGCCGGCGGGGCAGGCCTGTATACCGGGCTGGCCATGGCCGTAAGCGGGGCGCGCGTTACCCTGCTGGCCCCGCGCCCGAAATCGGTGCCATCCGTTTTTGTCGCGGCCGCTGATCGATTTGATTGGATCGGCCCTGTCATCGACGACGATGACTTGCCCCGTTTAGAAATCGCCCACCACGGCGGCGGACGGGCCACGCTTCTGCATGCCTCGTGGGGTGGCGAGCATTCGCTAACGCCCGCAGATCTCCCCGCCGATCTTGGGCGATTCGACATCGTCCACATCGCCGCTCTTCGTTCGGCCCTGCGCCAGCTCGATTTCGCCGCCGCCTGCCGGGCCCGTGGCGCACGGGCGCTGTCGATCGGCACCTATGGTCGCATCGCCCAGGGCGAACCGGCCATCGTCCGCGGCCTGCTGGCCGGGTCAGACTACTTCTTCATGAACGAGAACGAGGCGCGCTTTGTTCTGGGCGAAGACGACCCCGCCAGCTACGCGGGCCGGCCCGGCCTGGCGGCCCGGGCCACCTTTGTCACCCGGGCTGATCGCGGGGCGATCGTCCTTGCGGGCGGTCTCGCCGAAAGCGTGCCCGCGCATCCAGCGGTCGAAGTCGACCCAACCGGAGCCGGCGACAGCTTTTGCGGGGCAGCGCTGGTCGCCCTGGCCGGAGGAGCGAGCCCGGCCGAGGCGGCGCGCGCCGGCGTGTTGCTCGCGGCGCGGGCGATCTCTGCGCCGGGTCCCTCGGGTATGCTCGAATCTGCTCAGAGCGCTTGACACATCCGCCTTCCCCGGCTAAACCATAGCCATGGACAACAACAAGCCAGTGGCGGAAAAACCCGCCGGCATTGCCTGGACGCCCTTCGCCCGAAACCTGATCTTCGTCATCGCCCTGGTCGTCTTGGTGGGTGGATTGGCGCTCCTGCTCCTTCGAATCGGCGCCATCACCGGCGAGGCACCGGCGGGGACCGGCGACTTGTCCCAACTCCTGGCGCCTTTTGTCGCCATATCCGTCGCCATCGAACGCTTCTGGGAAGTCGTCTTCGACACGGTTGAGCGTTTCGCCCTGACCGTCAGCGGTCTGATCGGCAGCGCCCGCTCAGGAGTCAAATGGATGCGCGATGAGATGAACAACGCCGAGGCCGCGGTCGAGGCCGCCGTCGCCGCACTCGGAAATACCAGCACGCCGGAGGATCAGAACGCCGGTTACGCCGTGCTCGAGACGGCCGAGGCGCGTCTCCAGGCCGCCAAGGATCGCATCGCCGACACGATCAAGGCACCCGAGTACGTGGCGGTCAAGCGGGCCATCACTTTGCTGGGAAGCTTTGTGATGGGGCTGGCCATTGCCGCAACGGCGCGCCTTGCGCTGCTCAACACCGCCGGCATCCGCCTGCCCCTGGCCGCGGATGTGTTGCTGACCGGGCTGCTGATCGGGGCCGGCCCGACGCCCATGCACGCCTTTATCGGCACGCTCCAGGAGCTCCGTAATGGTGTGGCCAACCTGGCCCAACTGGCTCAGGGCGCGGCGATCAAGAACGCTCTGCAGAATGTTTCGGTCGCCCAGGGCGGGGCAGGGGGCCTCGATCGGGGGTTGCCCATGCCCGGAGAATCGTCCGAAACGACGACGACTTCATCTGCCGCCCAGACCCTTCGTTCCGTTCAGCGTGTGCTGCGCGGGCGACCGTAAGCAATTTCGATCTCGCGTTGAAGCTTAGGCCTTAGTCGGCGGAACGTTGTGATGGAGGTAGCGCCCGCTGGGCGGGATCGCATGCTCCTGATCGCGCTCCTTAGCGTGCGGCACAATAGCCCCCGCGGCGAGCGGCACTCGAACCCGGCGCGCGCGCCTACCTAAAAAATCCAAAACCATGTCAACACAAAATCATGCGCTCGAGCGCGCCGACGTCGTAAAGATCGGCGACAAATCCGCCACCCTCATCGGCAGCGATGTCCATATCGGCGAGAAAGCCCCCCGTTTTGTTGCCAGCGCCAACAATTGGGCGCCCGTCGATGTCGTCGGCGCCAATGCCGGCAAAGTCGTTATCATCGCCTCCGTCCCGTCGCTCGATACGGCCACATGCGACATGGAGACCCGCCGCTTCAACGAAGAGGCGGCCAGCCTGGGGGAGGACATCCGCATCTACGTCGTCAGCACCGACTTCCCCATGGCTCAGAAGCGCTGGTGCGGCAACGCCGGCGTCGAGCGCGTCTTCACGGTCTCGGATGTTCTGGAGGCTGACTTCGGGATCAAATATGGCTTGCTGATCAAGGAGCGCCGCTATCTGCGCCGAGCCGTCTTCATTGTGGATCGAGAGGGGATGCTGCGCTACGTCGACTACATGCCAAAGCTGGGTGACCAGCCCAACTATGACGCCGTGCTCGCGGCGGCCAAGTCCCTTCTGTAGTCCGCCGACGACCGCCTGCGCTCTGCCATTCTGCAAAGTGGGACGATGATCAAAGTAATTCAAATTGGCATGGGCGGCATGGGCAATACATGGCTCAAGACCGTCCTCGCCTCCAAAGAAGTTGCGTTCGCCGGCTTCGTCGAGGTCAACCCCGACATCGCAGCGCAACAGGCCCGCCAACACGGACTGGACGCGCTTCCGGTCTTCGACTCGCTCGACAAGGCCCTGGCGGTCCTCCGCCCGGATGGGATCATCAACGTGACGCCGCCGCCCTTTCACAGCGCGGTTTCAATACAAGCGCTTGGGGCCGGGATCCCGGTCCTGTCGGAGAAGCCGCTGTCGGACACACGCGCGGGCGCAGAGGCCATTGTCCGGAAGGCCAATGAGACCGGCGTTCTCCATATGGTGGCCCAGAACTACCGCTACAGCGCGCCGATCCAGACCTTGAAACATGTCCTTGCTTCCGGCGCGCTCGGGCGGATTGGGTCTGTCACCGTCGAGTTCTTCAAGGGCCCGCACTTCGGGGGTTTCCGCGAGGAAATGGCCTTTCCGCTGATCGTCGACATGGCCATCCACCATTTCGATCTGATGCGCTTCTTCCTCGACTCCGATCCCGTGTGGGTCGTCGGACAGAGCTGGAATCCGCCGTGGAGCTGGTATCGCGGCGATGCGGCTGCCTCGGTGGCACTGCGATTCGCGGATGGCGCCGCCGTCGCCTACAACGGATCGTGGGCGTCCAATGGCCATGAGACGAGTTGGAATGGAAACTGGCGCTTCGAGTGTGAGAACGGCGTCGCAGTGTTGCGCGATAACCAGGTCGTCGTCCAGCTGAAGGCCGCCGATCCGGCGGAGCCGGTTGGCTTCTGGCAGCACCGCTATGAAGCCCCGCAAACCGTCCCGGCAGCGAGTGTCGACCGTGTGGGGCAGGGATACCTGCTTCACGAATTCTATGAGGCGGTCGCCCACGGCAAGCCGCCCGCGACGACGTGTCAGGACAACATTAAATCTCTGCGCATTGTCTTCGACGTTGTTCGATCGTTCGAGACGGGCCATGCCGTTCGGCGAACTTGAATTGACTCGACCGGATGACCGAACTAAATCGCCGGCCGGAACTTGTAGCCGTAGACCAGCATGCCGCGGTCGCCGTCCTCGCGCAACACGCGGGTGACCATTTCAACGGGCAGGCCGATCGCCACATCCTTGTCATCAATATCGGTGAGCTGGGCTGAAACCAGCGGGCCTTCGGCCAGGCGCACAAGCGCCACGGTATAAGGCGTCATCTTCTCGTAGCCCTCTGATGCCTGATAAATCGTGCTGTACGAATAGACCTCGCCCTGGCCGCTGAAGGCGAACTCGGTCTTGGCTTCTTTTTCGCAGGTGGGGCAAACATCCCGGGGCGGGAAAATCTTGCCGTTGCAGTTCGGGCAAACCTCGCCCACAAGTTGATAGCGCTGGCGGGTTGTTCTCCAATAACGTGCGACTTCCATGTTGATGCTCCTCTTTGAGCTCCGCGCGACCGGCGCCCGCGGAACGACGTTTACTACGACAAACGCTCCAGAATGGTGGTGACGACGGTTCCGCCGGTTCCACCGATGTTTTGGGCCATGCCCAGCCGGGCATTGGCGACTTGATTGGCGCCCGCATCGCCCCGCATCTGCAGGGCGACCTCGACGATCTGATACATCCCGGCCGCGCCGACCGGGTTTCCGCGCGCCTTGAGGCCGCCCATCGTCGTGATCGGAATCCGTCCGCGCAACCCGATCTCGCCATTCATCGCCATCCGCGCGCCCGCGCCGCGGGTCGCGAATCCGCATGCCTCGAGCGATAGCGCGCTGAGGATTGTGAACGCGTCGTGGGTTTCCATCAGATCGATATCGTCCGGCCCCAGGCCCGCCATGGCGTATGCCTTTTGGGCGCTGACCGCGGCCGCCTCCAGATACAGCGGGTCTCTTCGGTCATGAGCAGCCACCGTGTCGGTCGCGACCGCAGACGCGCGAACGCGGACCGGCTTGCCGGTGAAGTCAAGCGCCATCGATGAGGGCGCGAGAATCACGCAGGCCGCGCCATCCGCGGCCGGAGCCAAATCGAACATGCTGATCGGATCCGCCATTGGCTTGGCCTCGTTGAACAGGCGGGCCGAGATCGGCGACCGATACATCGCGTTCGGGTTGTTGGCCGCGTTGGCATGGGCCGTGATGGCGAAGTTCGCGAAGTCCTCGCGCTTGTAGCCGTGCTCATGCATATAGCGCCGCATCAGCATCGCGCCCACGCCGAGGTGGGTGAGGCCTTGCATGGCTTCGTAGTCGCCGTCAACGCTCTGCGTCATCGCCGAGCTGACTGCTTCAGGGCTTTGGTCGGTCATCTTCTCGACCCCAAGCACGGCCACGACGTCTGCCAGCCCGCCCGCAACCATCGCGTAGCCAATCCGGAGCGCGGCCGCGCCGCTGGCGCAAGCGGCCTCGATCTTGACGGCTTCGATGCCGCGCAGCCCGGCAAAATCCGCGATCAAGGCCCCGATGTGCTCCTGGCCGGTCATTTGGCCGGACAGCATGTTGCCCACGTACAGCGCCTCAACCCGGTCCGCACGGGCGTCTTTCATGGCCGCGTCAAGGGCCATGAAACCGAGCTCGCGCAAGCTCTTGTCCCAGTGTTCGCCCACAGTCGTCTGACCGAGGCCAATGATGCTTACTTCCCGCATGGTGTTGTTGGTCTGCTCCGGCGCCCCTTGCGCTCAGTTCAGTTTGTAATAGCCCTTCAGCCGGGTGTACATCGCGTAATCGATGACTTTGCGGCGCTGGATATAGGCCTGCGTGGTATTGGCCCCTTTTGCTTCGCTTGGGCGCAGCATTCGCATTGCGAAGGCATCACTGCCGGCCCCGCTCCCAAAGGAGGTCACCAAAATCCGCTGACCGGGTTTCGCGACATCGAGTATGGCGGTCAGACCGAGCATGCACGAGCCGGCATACGTGTTGCCGATGTCGTTGACCAGCAACCCTGTCTTCATCTGCTCCCGGGTGAATCCGATTTCATCCCCGGCTTTGAGCGGAAACTTTCCGTTTGGCTGGTGACATACAAAGAAGTCGAAGTCCTTGCTGGTCAATTCCATGTCGGCCATGAGCTGGCGCGCGGCGCTTATGGTGTGGTGAAAGTAGGCTGGTTCGCCGGTGAATCTTCCGGCATGTTCGGGAAATTTCTCGTATTGGCGGCGCCAGAAGTCCGGGGTGTCGGTCACATATGATAGCGAGGCTTCGACTTCCGCGATCGCCTCATCGGCCGCCCCAAGAAGAAAGGCAGCCCCGCCGGCACCGGCGGTATATTCCAAGGCGTCCCCTGGCCGGCCCTGCGCGGCGTCCATCCCGATCGCCATGGCGTACTTGGTCATCCCGCCGGCCACAAAACCAATCGCCGCCTGAAACGCCTCCGTGCCGGCTTTGCAGGCGAATTGCCAGTCGGCCGCCTGGGTGAAGGGCGTCGCGCCGATCGCCTCGGCCACAATCGTGCTGGTCGGCTTGACGGCATAAGGGTGGGACTCACTTCCAACCCACACCGCGCCAATTTGCCTGGGTTCTACGCCGGACCGCAAGAGAGCGTTTCGAGCGGCCTCGATGCTCATCGTCGCCACGTCCTCGTCCAGGCCATTGACCGACTTCTCCTGCACTGGAACCGGCGAGTTCCCTTCCGTCCATAACTCTGAGACCTCTTGAGCGGGTAGCCGAAAGCGCGGAACATAAGCTCCGTAGCCGACAATCCCCACGGGTCGAGACGATTTCATCATTTGGTCAGTTCATCCTTTTGCGGCGCCTCTGCGATCGGTGTTCTACTTTGCAGGATGCGCTCTCATCCACAGCAACTTTATTCCGATCGGTCTGCCAAAAACCTGCGCTTCCGCCAGACCTGTGGGTTTGGCAGGTTCTGATAGTGAAATTTGGAGCAACCCAAGTGCCAAATGACCGGAAGATGAGCAGCTGAGGTGCATGCAGATGACATAACCGGAGCATGCTTTGGCCCACCTAACGCTACGGACCAATGCGCCGGCGGCCGAAAGTGGGAGAAAATGGCCGAATGCATATCAGCACCGACTCGCTTTTGGAGCGCCGGCCCGCGATCTTCCTCGACCGCGACGGCGTCATCAACGCCAACCGGCCCGACAACGTG
The DNA here is from genome assembly GCA_046594095.1 of Anaerolineae bacterium. Lineage (GTDB taxonomy): Bacteria > Chloroflexota > Anaerolineae > J036 > Brachytrichaceae > Brachythrix. Next base: position 12,108 of record JBKJQK010000513.1, read on the forward strand.
AAACGCTGGGAAGAATTCGTCTTCCTGCCGGGCGCGCTCGAGGCGCTGCGGGCCATGCGATCGTGGCCCGCAGCCATCATTGTCGTCACCAACCAGGCAATCATTGGGCGGGGGAGGG
>JBKJQK010000032.1:0-3380 GCA_046594095.1 Anaerolineae bacterium
CGCCGCCTTTGTGGCTGGGCCAGCCTGCGCGGGCTCGAGCTGTCTGCCTGGGTGGCCGCCCGCTGCGGCGCGCCCCTCGCCGCCGATGTCACCGACGTCAGCGCCGCCGGCGGCGCGATCATCGCCGTCCGCCCCACCCTGGCCGGCAACGTCGTCGCCCGGGTGACCCTGCCCGGGCCCGGCACCCGCGTCATCAGCACCCGCCGCCGGCTGTTCCCGGCCGCGGTCGAGAACGCCGCTGCAACGGGCGAGATCATCGCCGTCCCGGTAGCCCTGGCGGAGGACGCGATCCCCACCAAGATCATCAGCTTCGAGCCGGCCGCCAACACGGTCAGCCTGAACGACGCGCGGATCGTCGTCTCAGGCGGGCGAGCCGTGGGCGGGGCCGATGGCTTCAAGCCGATCAAGGAACTCGCCGACGTCCTGGGCGCTGCGCTGGGGGCGAGCCGGGCCACCGTCGACGCGGGCTGGATCCCCTACGCCCACCAGGTCGGCCAGACCGGCAAGACCGTCCAGCCCGATCTCTACATCGCCTGCGGCATCTCGGGCGCCATCCAGCACCTGGCCGGGATGAAGACCTCCAAGACCATCGTCGCCATCAACAAGGACCCGGAAGCGCCGATCTTCAAATACGCCCACTTCGGGCTGGTCGGCGACATCGTCCAGATTGTGCCGGCCCTGACCGAAGCCTTCCGAAAGCGATTGGGGTGAGGCCTCTTTGACAGGATTGACAGGAAAAACAGGATACGCACCAGGATTTCCAATTACGCTTCGTCATCCTGTCCATCCAGTTCATCCTGTCAGCAAGCAGATTCACAATAGCCGCGAACCCGCATGCATCGTCTATAATCCTTTCGAATCCGGGCGCCGCAACACACATGCGGCCGCGCGGCGGGTTGGGTGGAGGAGGACGAGCCAAATGGTCGAAGTCAAAATCGAAAGCATCCGGGTGAGTTTGATGTCGCAGCACCGCGTCGTCATTCTGAAGGAGCTTGAGAGCAACCGCTATCTCCCCATCTGGATCGATCCGTATGTGGCCGATGCGATCACCATCCACCTGCAGGAACAGCAGGTCCCCCGCCCGCTCACCCATGATCTGGCCCTCAAGCTGATCGACGAGCTGGGCGCCAAGATCGACCGCATCATCGTCAGCGAGCTCAAGAACGACGTCTTCTATGCGCGGGTGATCCTGAAGGCCGGTGAGCGCGAGATCGTCATCGACGCCCGGCCCAGCGACGCAGTCGCCCTGGCCGTGCGGGCCGACTGCCCGATCTATGTCGAGAACGACGTCATGGACAAAGCTGGCGTCATCCCCGACGAGGACGAAGAGTCGGTCAAGGACGAGGATTTGGGCGCGTTCAAGGACTTCCTGGGCGAGCTCGACCTGGACGACCTCGACAAAAGCGAGTGATTGATCGCGACTCGCATCGCGTTTTTGGCGCGCCCGCAATTGCGCGGCGCGCCGCTTCTTTTCTGTGCTGATCCTGTTCGGGTTAAACGCCCTCGCCGCCGTCGTGCTGGGCGTGTATGCCCTCCACGAAGGCCTCTTGCTCACGCTGTGGATCCGCGCGCGGCTGAAGCGCCGGACGGGTGCCACGCCGCGAAATGTGGCGACGGCAATGGCGATCCGCGCGCCGCCCGCCGTCACCGTTCAACTCCCCATCTTCAACGAGCGTTACGTGACCGAGCGCATCATCGACGCGGTCTGCAAACTCGACTATCCGCGCGATCGAGTACAGATCCAGGTGCTGGACGACTCGACCGACGAGACGGCCGAAATCGCGGCTCGGGCGGTCGAGGCCGCCCGCGCCCGCGGCCACAATATCTGCCTCATCCGCCGGCCGCATCGCGAGGGCTACAAGGCCGGCGCGCTCGCCGACGGGCTGACCGAGGCCACCGGCGAGTTCATCGCCATCTTCGATGCCGACTTCGTCCCCAGGCGCGACTTTCTGACCCGGCTGCTGGTCGATTCGGATAGCGCCTTTGCCGACCCAAAGGTCGGTTTCGTCCAAACGCGTTGGACCTACCTCAACCGCGATGAGCGGGCCGTCACCCGCGCCCAGGCCATCATGCTCGACATGCACTTCGTCATCGAGCAACCCGCGCGCAACAGCGTCGGCCTGTTGATGAACTTCAACGGCTCGGGCGGGATCTGGCGGCGGACCTGCATCGATGACGCCGGCGGCTGGCAGTCCGACACGCTGAGCGAGGACCTCGATTTGAGCTACCGGGCCGAATTGCGCGGCTGGCGCGGGGTGTATCTGGAAGATGAAGTCGCGCCCAGCGAGATTCCGCGCGACACCCTCGCCTTCAAACTGCAGCAGGCACGCTGGGCGCGCGGCAGCGCCCGCTGTGTGCGCAAGCTGCTGCCTCTGATCTGGCGCGCCCCGATCTCGCCCGTCCGCAAGCTGCTCGGCACGTTGCATATCAGCGGCTACTTCATCCAGCCCATGATCGTCCTCCTGGCGATCACGACCCCGCTGCTCGGGCTGCTCAATCCCGTCCCTGAATCAGGGCCTGCAATCGGCCCGGCCAGCCTGATCGGTCTACTGCCGCTCCTGTCGATGCTGTTCGCGCATCAGTCGCAGGGGCGCTCGTTCTTCGCTTTTGTGCGCGACCTCCCGGCGGTCATCACCATTGGGATCGGGCTGAGCCTGTCGAACTCTGTTGCGTTGCTGGCGGGCTTGTTCAGTAAGCACGCAGGCGAATTTGCCCGCACGCCCAAGGCCGGCGCGCGGGCCGCGCAACCCAAGCGTTGGCGTTATGCGTTGCGCGCCGATTGGACGACCCTCGTGGAGCTGGCTTGCGGGGTCGCGTTGTTGATGGCGGCCTTTCTGATGGCCGGGACGGGCGCGTGGGTGGCGGCCGCGGGGGCCGGGCTCTACGGCGTCAGCTACGCCCTCACCGCGGCCAGCCAGATGTTCGGCGCAAACGGATTTCGCGCGCGGCTGAGCGTCGAATAACGGGCAGCCCGCCAACACAACGCATATCCCCCGCAAGTACTCCTCAAACAGTCCCCGGCTAGGCTTCCATCAGTTTAGGACAGAGCGCGGTCACGCATGGGCGCGTCGCGCGCAGTGGAGGAAGAATTGAGCAAGATTATTGGAATTGACCTGGGTACGACGAACAGTGTAGTGGCGGTGTTGGAGGGCGGAAGCCCAACCGTGATCGCGACGGCCGAAGGCAGCAACCTCGTGCCGTCGCGATCACGGTTGGGCTTCCGCCCTCCAACACCGCCACCACACTGTTCGTCGTACCCAGATCAATCCCAATAATCTTGCCCATTTCTTCCTCCACTGCGCGCGACGCGCCCATGCGCGGCCGCGCTCTTTCCTAAACTTATGGAAGCCTAGCCGGGGACTGTTTGAGGAGTACTTGCG
>JBKJQK010000063.1:0-3655 GCA_046594095.1 Anaerolineae bacterium
CGTGTACAACCCCAACGTTCCCCGCCCGCGCGCGAACCGCGCAAAGAGTTCATCCCGGGTTCGGAAGGTGGTGTCAAAGACCTCGACGGAGAAGCCGGCACGCTTCAGCCAGGCGGAGATGTAGAGCAGCCCAAGGGGGGCATACGGCTTCATGATTTGCTGCTCTTTCTCGTCTTCACTGAGAAAGTAGCCATGGGCGAGAAGCAAATCAGCCATGTGATTGGGCTAGTTCCAGCCGAGGCTCAGGTTGGGCGCAGCCAGGCTTTCAGTGTGCTTGTATATTTGGGTGGGCGCCGAATTGCGGGTCCGCGCCTCGAGAGACATCAGCTCCGACCATGAGGCGTCCCGGGCCGCCAGGAGCCGCCCTGCGTCAGACGCCTGATCTCGTTGCGCGCGCCGGGCGTCCAGATCGAGATGCGCGAAGTCGCGCAGGGCGCGATAGAACTCAGACGGATATGCGCCCAGAAACAAGACACTCAGGTCGTCACTGTCGGTCCAGTTGAGCTTGTCTCCGAGTTGGGCGCGCACCATTTCATGGAACCGTGTTCCGGGCAGGGGATAGCTCACACTGACGCCGATGTCGTCGGGCGCCGCCTCCGCGACCAGATCGAGGGTCGCCTGGATGTCAGGCCACGTCTCGCTGGGATATCCAAACTGAACGAAGAAACAAGCCCGGATTCCGGCCTGCCGCAGCCGCCCCCGCGCCGCGTGAATGTCCTGGACGAGGGTTCCTTTGTCCATCGCATTCAGAACCGTCTGGCTGCCGCTCTCGGCGCCCAACCACACTTCCTCGCAGCCGGCCAATTTCAGGCCGGCAACCGCGTCGGGTGACATCAGGTCCACCCGTGATTGGATTGTGAACGGAATCCGGCAGCCCCTGTCCGCAACTTCGCGGCCGAACTCGGCGACCCAGCCGGGCTTCAAGCCAAAGATGTCGTCGGCAAACCAAATGTGATCGGGCCGGGCGAGTTGTTTGAGTGCCTCCATTTCGCCGGCAACACTGACCGGGCTGCGCATCGCATACCGCTGGCCCCAGATTGGCTTCGCGCACCAGTTGCAGTGGAACGGGCAACCGCGGGTACTCGCCATGTTCAAACTGAAACGCCCGTGCTGGCCGCGCCAGGCCGCCCGATAGCGTTCGAAATCTACGAGGTCCCAGGCAGGCGGGCCAAACTTGTCTGGATGGCGCTCGGGCGGGCGTGCGGGGGTGGTGCGGAGCTGGCCATCCGCCCGGATGGCGAGACCGCCAATTTGATCCGCCACCTGGTTCAAGCGAGCGCCGGCACCGTCGCCGGCATTTGGGCTGGCGCCGTCCGGCCGGGCCAGCCATGCCGCGATCTCGGCAATGGCATGATCACCTTCGCCGATGGCGACGGCGTCGGCTCCCCAATCGAGATATGCATCCGGATGGTCGCTCATGTCCGAACCGGCGGCGACCACGGCGCAGCCTGTCTCGGCGGCCATCTTGCACATCTTCTGGGCCGCTTCTCGCATGCGGCTGAGGCACATTTTGCTGAGGAAGTTGAAATTATCTTCGAAGAGCGCAACCAATCCGGGCTGCGCATTGGCGAGGACCGCGCCGAACTCATGTTCACCCTCCGACAGCATCGCGTCGAAAAGGGTGACGTGATGTCCCAGGCGCCTCAAATAACCGGCCAGATGCAAGGTCGCCAGCGGAGGGTAGGGCTTCATCTTTCGAGTCTGCTTTGGGTCGTACTTCAGATAGTACGCATGTGCGAGCAGAATCTTCAGGCCGGGCATCCGTCGAGTATAGTGGAACGCTGATTTGTGGGTATGACACATGGGCTCGTTCGCCTGTTCGCTGAAGGCATTGGCCGCGCCGGCCAATTTGGAATGATCTACCTGGCCCAAAGGACGCTCGGCCCCGCCGCCTACGGTGAGTTTTCGGTTCTGATGGGAATCGCGTTTATTGCGTCTGTCGCGGCGGATTTCGGCCTGCAAATGACCGCCGCCCGCCAGCTTGCCCAAAACAATATTGATCCGGGCGGCGTGGCCGGGCACATGCTCTGGGTTCGGGCGGCGCTCGCCGTTGGGGTTGGCGCGGTCTGCATGTCTTTGAACGCCGGTCGCCCAATTCTCGAACAACTATCGCTGGCGCTTCTCCTGATTGGCCTGATGCTGGCCGGGCTGGCCGAGACGTGCGGCTATATCCTGCGCGGCGTTGGCGCGGTCGGCCGCGAAACGTCACTGCTGTTGGCGGTTCGCGCCGCCACAGCCGTGTTTGGTGTGGCCGCGCTACTAATGAGCCCGACACCGCTCGCGCTTGGGTTCGCTTACGTCGTGGCTGGCGCGGTTGCCGCTGCGTTTGGCGCGCTGCAGGTCAAGGCCTTGATCCCGGACGCGCGATTCGAGCGTCCGCCGGCCGCCGAGATGAGGGCCATGGCGGTCGACGCGGGCCCGCTCGGGCTCGCCACGCTAATGTCGATAGCCTATACCCGGATTCCTTTGTTTGTCCTTGAAGCGGCGCGCGGCGCGGCCGATGTTGCCGCGTATGCGGTTGCGCAGAGGCTGACCGAACCGCTGGCCATCATCCCGGCTTCGCTGCTGGCCCCGGTGTTCCCCGCTTATGCCGCCGCGATCGCGGCGGGCCGAACCGGCGCAGCCCGCCGCATCGCCGTGCGGCATGCGCTTCTCTTCGGAGCGCTTGGGGCCGGAGTTGCCGCGATCTACCTTGCGGGCGGGCCGGCCGTGTTGGCGTTCTTGTATCCGGGCGGCCAATACGCGTCCGCGGCAGCTCCCCTGACCTGGCTTGCGCTTGCGAGTGTGCCGGCATTTGTCAATTTGGCCCTGACCCAGTTTCTGGTTGCCCGGCGCAGAACGCGCCTGAACGCGTTCTTCACCGCGGCTCAGCTTGCGTTATGCGCAGGCTTGTGCGTGGCTGTTGCCCGCGGCGCTGGGCCGGAAGGCCCGGCCCAGGTCATTGCGCTTTGCGAGCTGCTGCTGCTCGCGCTGTGCCTCCTCGCCCGATGACGCAACCCGCCTCCATTCGATGGGTGGACCGGTTTGGCGCAGCGGCGCTCATCATCCTGGCCGCATGCCTTCCATTTGAGCTCGCCAGTCCCGCGCTGACGCTTCCTGTCCTTTCGCTTTCAGTGACCGGCGTTGAGCTTCTCATGTACGTTGCGGTGCTGGCATGGGTGCTTTCAGCCATCCTGGGCGCCCTGTCCCGCCTGCCCGGCCCCCGGTCGCGCCCGCTCGGACAGGTAGCGATTCTTGGGTTTATGGGCGCCTTGATTGCGTCTGCGATCGTGGCGCGCGAGCCTCGCCTGGATGCCGCAAAGTTTGCCCTGCGCAGCCTGATGGGCGCATGTCTTGCTTTCGCGGCAGCGCGCGCGGCGGCCATTCCGCGGGTGCGGGCCGGGTTGATTCTTGCCGTGGCAGCAGGAGGCGCGCTCTCGGCGACCCTGGGCGCGGTTGAGACCATCGCGCCCGAATTCCAGGCAGCGCTTTCCCCGTTTCGGACTCAATCCTTTTCACTCGCCGGTTACCCGCGGGCGATGGGCACTTTCCAATATCCAACCATCGCCGCAATGTTCTGGGAGGCAACCGCGCTTCTCGCGGTCGCGGCTCTTGCCGCGAAACGCCGGCCTTGGGCGGCCGTGGCCGTCGTTGGCGCAATCTTTGGATTAGCTTT
>JBKJQK010000126.1:0-4829 GCA_046594095.1 Anaerolineae bacterium
CTGAAGATCACGCTGGACAACCCAGCGAGTTCGTTTCGAGTCCCACCCGCCCTACTGAAGATCACGCTGGACAACCCAGCGAGTTCGTTTCGAGTCCCACCCGCCCTATTCCTCTGCCCGCATCAGGCGCGACTGGCTGTCAATGACCTTGCCGTTGGGCGCCACGTAGCGATACCGTCCGTCCGCCTGCAACTCGCGCGCCTTGGCATTGTCGCTAAGCTGAAGCTCCAGCACATCCTCCAACACCTTCTTCCGCAATTCAGGGTCGAGGATTGGGAAGACTGTTTCCACCCGCCGGTCCAAATTTCGTTGCATCAGATCGGCGCTACCAAGATACAACTCGGGCTCGCCATTGTTGGCAAAATAATAGGCCCGGGCATGTTCAAGAAAACGGCCGACCACACTGATCACCCGGACGTTTTCGCTCACGGCCGCAATGCCCGGCCGCAGACACGAAACGCCGCGAATCAGCAGATCAACCTTGACTCCCGCCTGAGAAGCGCGGTATAGGCCTTCAATCATCGCCGGGTCGACCAGCGCATTCATCTTGAAAAGCAATCGCCCGCCGCCGTGGGCTTCGTGGAGTTTTATTTCGCGCTCGATACGGGCCAGTATTTCCTCGCGCAAATTGACTGGCGCGACGAGCAACTGGCGAAACTCGCGTTGTTTGCTGTAGCCGGTCAATAGGTTGAATAGCTCGGTAACATCCTCGCAGAAATCGTCGCGGCAGGTGAACAGGCTGAGATCGGTATAAATCCGGGCCGTGCCCGCGTTGTAATTGCCGGTCCCCAGATGCAGATAACGCCGGATGCCCTCGGGCTCCTTGCGCACCACGAGGGTCAATTTGCAGTGGACTTTCATCCGAGGCAGGCCGTAGACGACATGGGCGCCCACGTCTTCCAGCGCGCGCGCCCATTGGATGTTGTTCTCCTCGTCGAAGCGGGCCTTGAGCTCAACCATGGCCGCCACCTGTTTGCCGTTGCTGACCGCTTCAAGGAGCGCCTGGACGACCGGCGAGTTCTGGCCAACCCGATACAGGGTCGTTTTGATGGCCAACACCTGGGGATCGCGAGCCGCGGCGCGGATAAAGTCGACCACCGGGGCAAACGAGTCATACGGGTGATGCAGCAACCGGTCGCCGCCCCGAATCAGGGCAAACCAGTTCTCGGTCGGGCTGGTCGGGCCGGGGAAGCCAAATGGCAGCCGAGGGGTATGAGGCGGATCCTTGAGGCGCGGTAGAGGTAGTCTGTACAGCTCCATCAGGTCGGCCAGGTTGAGCGGCCCATTCACCCGATACACATCCAGCGGGCTGAGCTCGAGGTTCGTCATCAGGATGTCGCGGACGAAGTCGGGCATGTCATGGGCGATCTCGAGCCGGACAGGCGAGCCAAACCGGCGCTCCTGAACAATCTGCTCGATCGTCGACAAGAGATCGTCGGCCTCGTCCTCCTGAATCTCGATGTCGGTATCGCGGGTCACCCGAAACGCAAAACAGCGCTCGACATTCATACCCGGGAACAGCGCGCCAATATTGGCGGCCATCACCTGATCCACCCAGGTAAGCCGGATCTGACAGTGGTCGGTCCCGTCACCCTCATCGAGGCTGACGAATCGGGGCAGCGATGGGGGCACCTTCACCCTGGCGAAGCGTTGGCGGCCCTGGTCGTCACGAATGACCACGGCAAGGCTAAGGCTGAGGTTGCTGATGTGTGGAAACGGGTGGCCCGGGTCGAAGGCGAGCGGCGTCAGAACCGGGAAGATTTCGCGATGGAAATAGGCCTCTGCCTTTGCGCGTTGGCTTTCGTTGAGCTCGTCCCAGTCTGATACGCACACGCCATGCATCCGAAGCATGGGCTTCACCGATGACAGCCAGGTCTCCGATAGGTCGTTCAACATCGGGGTCAAGCTCGAGATCACCAGATCGAGGGTCTCGGCCGCCAGGTGGCCATCGGGCGGGCGCTCGGTCACGCCAAGGGCAATCTGTTCGCGCATGCCCGACACGCGGACCATAAAAAACTCATCCAGGTTGGTCGCGAAGATCGACAGAAACTTGGCCCGTTCGATCAGGGGATGGCGCTCGTCCTGGGCTTCCTGGAGCACCCTCCGGTTGAATTCGAGCCAGCTCGTGTCGCGATTTAGGTAGCACTCGGGAGGAAATGGGCGGCCATTCATGATGAGTTGCATTCGCGCCAGCGCGGGAGCCGAGTATAGCTGCGAACGGTTACACTACCCGCCAGTTAAAGCGCCGTAAGCGCACCCCGCTTTGAGCCCTCATTCCTGCTATCGCGGAGAATTACGCAAAAAGAGACGTTCTTTTCATCTATGACAACCCCTACACCCCCCGCCCCTCAACGCTGGCTCGAAGTCGAAATCGAAGCCGACGAGGAGCTCGCCGACTCGATCAGCGAGGCCATTTACGATCACGTCGAAGGCGGGGTCGCCATTGAGCAGCTCAACGACCGGTCCGGCACCGCCGACCGCTGGGAGGACGAAAAGGCCACCGGCCCGATAAAGGTCCGGGGTTACCTGCCTTTCGACGATACCCAGGAAGCGCGCAAGTTCGCCATCGAGAAGGCCATCTTCTATCTGAATATGGTCCGGCGGATCTCACCTCCGACTTACAAGGTCGTCGAACAATCGGACTGGGCCAACGCCTGGAAGGTTGCCTTCAAGCCACTCCGAATCGGCGAACACATCGTGATCCGCCCTTCGTGGGTGAGTGAGGCTGAGTTTCCCGGGCGGCCCGGCGACATCACCCTGCTCCTTGATCCTGGCCTCGCTTTCGGGACCGGCCTGCACCCGACCACTCAGCTGTGCGCCCTGGCGGTCGAAGAACAGATGAAACCCGGCCTGCGGGTCCTGGACGTGGGTAGCGGCTCGGGCGTGCTTTCGATCCTGGCCGCCCGCCTCGGCGCGGGCGACGTGCTGGGCGTCGACACGGACCCGGAGGCCGACCGGGCCGGGCGCGAGAACGCCGCCCTCAATGGGGTTGCCGACATTGTGAGGATCAAACATGGCTCTCTGACCGACGCAGCTCCCGAACGGCCGTTCGATCTCGTCGTGGCCAATATTCTGGCCGGCGTCATCATCAGCATGTTGAAGGGCTCCCCCAGCCTGGCCGACTATGGTCCCCGTTTTGTGTTCTCGGGCATCCTGGACACCCAGGCCGACGACGTGGTTGCGGCGATGGCGGCGGCCGGGGTGCGCCGCGTGGAACGCAAGCAGATGTCGGACTGGGTGTGTCTGGTCGGCGAGAAGGCCTGAGTGCCAATGCGGATCCTTATTCTGGGCGGCACCCGCTTCGTCGGCCGCGCATTCGCGGAGGCCGCCCTCGCCGCCGGCCACACCCTCACGCTCTTCAACCGCGGGCAGACCGGGCCCGATTTGTTTCCCGGCATCGAGTCGATCCGCGGCGATCGGACGACTGATCTTGCGGCATTGGGCCGACGAAGCTGGGACGCCGTCGTCGACCCATCGGGCTACGTGCCGCGGATTGTCGGCGCGTCCGCGGAGGCCCTGCGCGAATCCGCGGGCCAATATGTCTTCATCTCATCAGTCTCGGTTTACGCCAGCGCGCGGGTTGGCGCGGATGAGGACGCGCCCGTCGGGATGCTTGCCGATCCGGCCGTGGAGACCATCGACGGTGGAACGTACGGCCCGCTCAAGGCGCTGTGCGAGCAGGCAGTAACCACCCGTTTTTCCGGGCGGACCCTCATCATCCGGCCAGGGCTGATCGTAGGGCGCTATGACCCGACCGACCGATTCAGCTACTGGCCTGCGCGTGTCGCGCGAGGGGGTGAGATGCTGGCCCCGGGCCGGCCCGGGCGCGCCGTCCAGTTCATCGATGTCCGCGACCTCGCCGAATGGACGCTGCGCGGGGTCGAGACTGGCACAACGGGCGTCTTCAACGCAACATCGCCGCTTGGGGTCATGACCTTTGGCGGCCTGCTCGAGACCGCCCGGTCCGTCGCGGGTTCGAACGCGACGATCACCTGGGCCGATGAGGCCTACCTGGCCCGCGAGAACGTCCAACCCTGGAGTGAGTTGCCGGTCTGGGTGCCTGAGTCGGACCCCGAGACGGCCGGCTTCTTTGAGGCCCGGGTCGAACGGGCCGTGGCGGCGGGGCTGATCTTCCGCCCGCTCGCGGACACTGTGCGCGACACACTGGCCTGGCTTGCGGCGCGCCCGCCCGATTGGGCCTGGAAGGCGGGCCTGAGCGGAGCGCGCGAAGCAGCGCTTCTGGCCGGGTTGCGGGTCTAGAATTGACCCACTATGAAATTCTTCCTCGACTCCGCAAAGATCGATGAAATCCGTTACGCCCGCGAAATGTGGGCGATTGACGGCGTCACCAGCAACCCCCGCCACATCCGGACCAGCGGCAAGCCATTCATGACCGCGATTGCGGACCTCGCCAAAGAAGTCGCGGGCACCGAGATGCCGGTGTCGGTTGAAGTGAACCCCCACCACGAGAAGGCCGATGACATGGTCGAAGAGGGCAAGCGCCTGTTCGACCTGTGCCCGACCAATTTTGTCATCAAACTCCCAGCCACCGAGGCGGGTTTCCGGGCGCTCCAGCTGCTCGGGGCCAAAGACATCCCAGTCAACCTCACCCTGGTGTTCTCGGCCGCCCAGGCCCTCCAGGCCGGCCGCCTCGGCGCGCGCTTCGTTTCGCCTTTCATCGGCTGGAAGGAAGCCAACGGCGAGGAAGTTGAGCACTTGATCGAGGACATCGTCGCCATCTTTGATAACTACGACTTCGAAACCGAGGTCCTGGTCAGCGCCGTCCGCAATGCGCGCCAGATTGTCGAGGCGGCCGCCACCGGCGCCGA
>JBKJQK010000144.1:0-5132 GCA_046594095.1 Anaerolineae bacterium
CCCAACCGCCGGGCCGGACTACGAACTTGGCGGCTTGTTGGCATTCGGCAACGCCAGCGCGAGCTCGACTCCAACCTGGAATAGGTAGGCTTCGCGTTCCATGGCCATCTGAGTGAAGTCCGATACCCGGCTGGGATCGCTGGCATGCTCGCGCTGATAGGCGTGCATGACCTCGTGGGCGAGCACGCCAACATCTTCGGCTTTCCGCAGGTCCATTTGCGAAACGCCGATCAAATAGTGACCGTCCCGCGCGGGAAAGCTGATCCCCTCCCGCCCGTGAATGAGCCCAAGCTGGCGCAGCCCCTGGTCCGGCAGCACCCGGATGTCGAGTTTCGCGGCCAGCCCCGGATCGCGGGCCATGAGTTCCGCGCCCAGCGGCGTCTGACCGAGCAGTAAGAAGAACATCGAGCGATCGCCGCCGTCCAGCGACGGGAGCAAGCTGACCAGGAGGCGGGCAGGCTCCATCCATGCCGGCGCGTAAGCAGGCGGAAACGGGCGCGAAGCGTCAACCTGAACCGGCAGAATCTGAGTCAGTCCGCCGATCACGGCGGTGGCGCGCAGATCGGGCATCGATGAAGCCAGAACGCGCATGCCATCCAGATCCGGACCGCCTGGCCGTCCAGCCAGGACGATTGCGGCGTCCCGTTCGGCGATCTGCATCCTCGCCCTGATTTGGAGCGTGGCGCGCTCAGCGTTATCCAGCGCGTCCGCCAGCCGGGTGATCGCGGGCAGGATGTCCAGTTCCATCTCGGCGTAGAAAGCCCGCGCGCCGCGACCGATCCAGTCGCCTGCGCGGAGCGCATCATTCCGAAACGACAACTCGAGGCGGGTGGCCCGGATGGCTTCGGACTCGCGCGCAAAACGGCCAGCAATTTCGGCAAGCGAGTCATACTCAACTCGAATCGTGGGGGGATGATGTGAGCTTCCGCGCATGCTCACGACACTAACAAGAGACCACGCAAATGAACCTGACAGTTGGCTGACGGGCGGACCGGAGACCGCCGACCGAAGCAAACCTGTGCTGACTTCGGTCGGCGGTCTGCGGTCCCTTACACCGCCCCGCTCGCGCGCAGCTGGGCAATCTCGGCCGCGGTGTAACCAAGCTCAGCCAGAACTTCATCGGTGTGCTCACCCAGCCGGGGCGGCGCGCCGCGCACGCTGGCCGGGGTCGCCGATAGTTTTGCGACCGGGCCGACCACCTTTATGTCGCCCGCCCGCGGGTCGTTGATGGTCTGGACCATCCCGCGGGCTTGCGCCTGTGGGTGGGCAAGCGCGGCGGGCACATCCAGGATCGCCCCGGCCGGAATCCCGGCAGCCGCGCACAACGTATCCCACTCCTCAGTCCGCCTCAGCTTCAGGTATGCCTGCAGGCGGGGAATGAGCTCGGCCCGGTGGGCGACCCGGCCGGGGTTGGTCTGAAAGCGGGTGTCGTCCCACAGCTCGGGGCATCCGGCGATTTCGCACAGCTTGCGGTACTGCCCGTCCGCGCCGACCGCCATTACGATCTGGCCATCGGCTGTGTCGAAGGTCTGATACGGGACGATGCTGGCATGAGCATTTCCATACCGGAGCGGGGGCGACCCGGCCAGGGCGTTCTGCCCAACGTTGGCCAGCCATCCAAGCTGGGCGTCGAAGAGCGCCACATCGATGTACTGGCCGCGGCCCGAGGCATGCCGATGGTTCAGGGCGGCCAGGATCGCGCTGGCGGCGAACAGCCCGGCGGTGAGGTCGGCGATGGCCACGCCAACCTTGCTGGGCGCGCCGTCCGCCGGCCCGGTGATCGACATCAGCCCGCCCTGGGCCTGGACGACGGAGTCGTAGCCCGGCCGGTCGCGCCACGGGCCGGTCTGGCCGTAGCCGGTCAGCGCGCAGTAGATCAGGCGGGGGTTGAGCGCCGATAGCGCGGGATAGCCCAGCCCGAGCGCGTCGAGAGTGCCCGGCAAAAAATTCTCGAGCGCGATGTCGGCCGTGGCAGCCAGCCGGCGGGCGACATCGTGCCCGCCCTCCGTCTTGAGGTTCAAGGTGAGGGAGCGCTTGTTGCGGTTGACCGACACAAAGTAGGCGCTCTGATCGGCCATCCAGGGGGGCCCCCACTGGCGGGTGCCATCCCCGCCGCCGGGCTGCTCGACCTTGATCACATCCGCGCCGTAGTCGGACAGAAGCTGGGCGCAATATGGAGCCGCCAGGACCCGTGAGAAATCGAGAACCCGGATGCCGGCCAGCGCGCCGGGCGTGGGCGATGGGTTGGTCATTCCGGCATTATCGGGCGGGGCGATAATCTCAAGACATGGACAAGCGCAACGTCGTCACGGCCATTTTCGGTGTCATCGTCCCTTTTGCGTTTCTGATCCTGGATCCCGGGCTGTTTACGGCCAATGGCTTGTTTCCTGGCGCGCGCTTCTTCGCCATTGGCGCCATCGCCGTCCTCGCGGGGCTGTGCGCGTTTGGCCTTCTCTCGCGGCGCGCAGCCGGGATAACCTGGATATGGAGCCCGGCGATGCTGATCGGCGGCGTCTTGCTGATTGGCGTTGGCGAGCTCTTCGTGTTGGCTTCGGCCGTGCTCGTCTTTGGGCCCTTTGAACGCGCCGGCGCGCCGGGCCCGGCGGCGCCTCCAATCGCCACCCAGATGGCAACCGGGATCGGTTTCGTCCTGGCGCTCGCCCTGCCCATCACGGGCGGGCTCTACGTCGGGCAAGGCGCGCGCAATCTGCGGGGGGCGTTTTCAACAGGCCGGCGGGCAGCCCTCTCGATCATCGTCACGGCTGTCATTTTTGGCCTGCCTGCGCTGATCGCGCTCACGATCGGAGGGTGAGCCGAGGGCTGGCTTCGCCGCAGATCGTGGCATCATCTAAACAGTCCAGACAAGTTGGAGGTGTGGCATGGCAACCTGGCAGATACAAGACGGGAAGAACAAGCTCTCTGAGATGATCGACCGGGCGATATCGGAGGGGCCTCAAGTCATCACCCGACGCGGTGTTGAGATCGCGGTCGTGTTGCCGATCGCCCTCTACCGGAAACTGACCGCGCCCAAGCGGCCGTTGGGCGACTTTCTGATGGCGTCTCCGTTGCGGGGAAGCAAGCTTGTTGTCGAGCGCGATCCGAGCCGTCAGTTGCGGGCCATTGATTTGTAATGAGTGAGCGTTTTCAATCCCTGACAGGCGTAGGTGGCACCTGGCCGACGTATCGCCCTCGCGGCGCATCCTTCGACTGTGCGCGCCGGGCTACCACCGCATGACAGCGCATTACGGACCGGCACCCTCCGCTCAGAATGCTTTTCGAAAGCGATGCGGTGGCGGACAAGGACTTGGGCGGGGCTACGCGCAAGCATCTGTCGTCAAACGTGCCGCAGCGTAATGATCACAGCTCACCACTCACGGCTCATGGCTTAATCACCACTCCCCGATGGGTTCGCCCGTCGATCTTGACAATCGCGGGCGCCTCGAGCCGGACATGCCGGGCCAGGCCGATCCGTTCCGCATCGGGCAGCGCCATCAGCCAGTCCCAATCCAGATAGTCTTTCGCCCCAACGGTGAGATAGCCAACCTGGAAGCTGGTGATGTTCTGGAAGAAGTGCGAGCCCTGCGACGGCTCCACCGTGATGTCCTTGAAATTCGCCTCGATGATGGCCCGCGCTCCCGAAATCTGATCCCACTTCACCGGGATGCCCAGCCAGGGGTCGAGTGTCCCCCAGCGCCCCATCCCGATCAGCAGATACGGCCGGCCCTGGTCGACCAGCCGCGCATTCAGCTCGCCGATGGCCTGGGCGGCATCGCGGGTGGCGCTTCGGTCAAAGGCGGCGTGATCGACAAAGACGATATCGCGCAGATCGGCCAGAACGCCATGCCCGAGCGCGCGCCCGCTCTCGCACAACAAGCTCTCGCGAGGCAAATGCTCGATCTCCAGCTCCTCGCTCTCCCGGCCGAGCGCCAACGGCCGCATTTGGAGCACCCCGAACTGGGCGGGCCTGCCGGCCGGGCGCTCGAGGTTCGCCGCGAACTCGATTTCGACCGGGGTGCCCATCCCGGCTTTGCCTAACTCGAGCAGCTCCGTCACGATCTCGGGCAGGGGAAAGCTGCGGTCGCGCAGCACCGGCGCAAAGGTGACCACCCGCGGCCCAGGCCGCGACAGCCCGTCGTAGAGGGCGTTGTTGTCGGGTGAATAGGTCGAGCCGACATGCCGCAGCGCGCCGTCCTGCTCGGCCACCCGCAAGGGCTGGCGCCCGATGCGCTCGATGCCGGCCTCGGCCAGCCCGGGCGCGCCGTCATCCATCATCAGGGCATAGAACGCATTCTGGCTGTTGCGCAACGCCTCGGCCGGCGAGTAAAACTGGGCCAGATGACGCGGATAGCGGGGCGAGAAACGGACGGTTAAGCCGCCGTCGACCACCCATCGCCCGAGGCCGAGCGCCACCGAGGCAATCCCATCCTGGGCGGTCTGGGGCGCCACCGGATAGAAGTTGTGGCTGCGGGCCACCCCGGAGATATCAGGGTAGAAGCGGTTCCCCCGCCGCGCGCCCACCAGCTTCTGGGCGATCACGGCCATCTTCTCCTCTTCGAGACGGTATGAGGTGACCTTGATGTAGTCTTTGGCCGCCTGATGAAAGGTCGAGGCGTACACCCGTTTGATCGCGCCGATCAGTTCCCGAACCCGCAGGCGCGGGTCGTTCTGATCGTTGGAGATCATATACGTGGCATACACGCCCGCGAAAGGGTGGTACTGCGAGTCTTCGAGCAGGCTCGACGAGCGGACCGCCAGCGGCTCGCGCACCCGCTCCAGAAAGGCCTCGAGTTCGCGCAGGGCGGCCTCGGGGAACTTTGGCGCATCCACAAACCGGCGGGTGATCTGCCCGTCATCGGTCGCGCCCAGGGCAAAATCGCGCAATTGGTTCAGCTCGAGAAACGCGTCAAAGACGTCGGTGCCCACCGCGACGCCGGGCGGGATTTCGATCTGCACGCCTTCGAAACGGTCGCGCAGATTGCGCTGGGTGAGCATGAGTTTGACAAAGCCCAGCCCGCGCGCCTTGCCCCCCAGCGAACCGCCCCCAATCCGGGCCAGGCTGCTGTTGGGATCAAACGTCTCACGGTTGAACTCAGTCACCAGCCCGCCCCGGCGCAGCCGGCGGTATTCCTGGA
>JBKJQK010000175.1:0-12367 GCA_046594095.1 Anaerolineae bacterium
CCCCGACCTCGCCCCGGTCATCGTGGCCAACCTGCCCTATGTGACCCGCGAGGAGATCGAAGGCCTGCCGCCCGAGATCCAGGCCCACGAGCCGCGGGTCGCCCTCGATGGTGGCGAGGATGGGCTCGACCTGGTCCGCCGGCTGCTCGCGCAACTCAGCGGCGAGCCGGCTCGCCGGGCCGCGTTGCGGGTCCTCTACCTTGAGGTCGGGGCGAGCCAGGGGCTGACCGCGCGCGACCTGGCCGCGGCCGCCTTCCCCGAGGCGCGGGTGCGCATTCTGCAAGATCTAGCCCGGCTCGACCGGGTCATTGGCATCGAGATGCCGAACGAGACTGAATCATGACTGACCCCGCAGCCGGGCTGCCGCCCGCGCCAATCAAACTCATCGCCGTCGACCTCGATGGGACCGTCCTGGGCCACGATCAGACCGCCTCGCCGCGGGTGTTGGCGGCCTTGCACGCGGCCATCGCCCGGGGGGTAAAGGTCACCATCGCCACCGGCCGGAATGTGCCAAGCACCCGCAAGTATGCCGAAATGCTGGGCATCAATGCCCCGGCAATCTGCGCGCAAGGGGGCGACATCTACGACTACGCGGCCGGCCGGACGCTCCGCGCGCTCACCCTCGACCGCGGACTGGCCTGCGAGGTCATTCGCTTCGCGGAGGCGCACCCGCACTGGCATACGATTTTGTATCACGCCAACGAGGTCTATATCGACCGCAAGATCTTCTCCGATTCGTTCTATGGCCGTCTGCTGAGCGACCTCGCCCCGCATCTGGTCCCCGACCTGTGTCGGGCCGCGGGCGAGACCGATCCGGACAAGTTGATCTTCGCGATGGACGCCGCGCATACGGTGGAGGCGGTAAGAGCGCTGCGCGAGTTTGTTGGCCATCGGGCCATCGTCGTCCAGTCGCACGCGATGTTCGCGGAGGTTAATCCGTTGGGCGCCCACAAGGGGGCCGGGCTGGCCAACCTGGCCGACGCGCTCGGCATACGCCAGGACGAGGTCATGGCCATCGGCGACCAGGAGAACGACCTGACGATGCTGGCCTGGGCCGGGCTGGGCGTGGCGATGGGCCAGGCCTCGGCGATGGTCAAGCAGTCCGCCCGCTGGGTGGCGCCCTCGGTCGACGAGGACGGCGCGGCGGTGGCGATCGAGCGGTTTGTGCTGGGCGAATCTGTCTAGCGGAGGAAAGGGATATGGCGATGACCTACTGCGATTACGTCCGCAACCTTCCGCCCGACAACGTTCATCGGGTCTATCACGACCGCGAATATGGCTTCCCGATCGACGACGACGCCGGGCTGTTTGAGCGGCTGATCCTCGAGATCAACCAGGCCGGCCTGTCGTGGGAGACGATCCTGAAGAAGGCCGCCAATTTCCGGCGCGCCTACGAAGGTTTTGACATCGACCGGGTGGCGGCGTATGCCGAGCCCGATCGCGCCCGATTGCTGGGCGACGCCGGGATCATCCGCAACCGGCTGAAGGTGAATGCCGCGATCGAAAATGCCCGGCGGATTCAGGCGCTGCGGGCTGAAGCGGTTTCGTTCAAGGGCTGGCTCGACGCGCGCCACGGCGAGCTGGGTAACGATCGCGAGGCGTGGACGAAGTTGTTCAAGAAGACCTTTGTCTTCACCGGCGGCGAGATCGTCAACGAGTTTCTGGTCAGCTCGGGCTATTTGCCCGGCGCGCATGCTGTTGATTGCCCCGCTGGCGCCGTGGCCGCCAACGGCAAGCCGGCCTGGATGCGGCTGTCGCTCTAACTTCCGGCGCGGCGTGCGCAAGGCAGAAAAGGGATGTGAACTCAGCAGCGATTTCGCGGTTTTGAACTATAGTCAGCCACGAGAATCCGCCCGAATGCGGGAGGGTCGTGATGGCCCGGGGCCGTGCGTTATTAGTTAGATCCGATTCACTTCAGGGGGAACCAGTAATGACAATTCTAAAGATCGACTACCCGGCTGTGCTTTCAAAGGCCGCATGGGACAAGAAAAAGGGGGTCATGGCGAAGCTCGCCGTGGGCAAGACCGATGTCGGCGCGGGGCTGACCGCCGTCGAGACCGCCTTCAAGGCGTCCGGTTTTGCCGCCGTCAACGAATTCGGCGGCCTCGATCCGATCGAGTACGTCACCTACGAGACCGGGCTGATCCAGGGCTTGACCCGGGGAGCCGCCGCGGTGGGCGTCAAGCTCAGCGCCCTAAAAATTGTCGTCACGCAGGCGCACACCGATTTCGGCAAGAGCCTCACGGTCCCGAAGTCATCAACCGCCTACGTCAAGAGCATCCTCGACCAGATCGAGCCTTTCAGGCAGCTCATCACGCAGTATCCAGGCGTGTTGCCACCGAGCCTGAAGAAGGCGTTCCAGGTCAAACTTCGCGCCAGCATCCCTTACATCGGTCTCATGGATACGGCGAAATCCGCGCCCGGTCTCAGCATCAAGATCGTCAACATGATCAAACAGGTCGAGGCCAAGCCGACGATCGCGAATCTGCACAAGGTGTTTGGCGGCGATGGCCCGCACCGCATGCTGACGACCTCGTTCAAGGCGTGGGATCAGTTGGCCAAGGCGAAGCTGCCGACGCTCGCCGCCAGGCACTACACAGGCACGGCCATGACCGACCTCTTCACCCTGCCGCACCTGCAGGACATGGGCAACGAGAATATGTCGGTCGCGTCCAATAAGCTTGCGGACCTGGTCCAAGGCGGCCAGAACGAGAAACGGGTTGTTGAGAAGTTCTGCCTGGAGTACACCCAATCAGTTCTCAAGTCGGCCGATTTCCTGAAGGCCTTCGCGGCGCTTGGCGTTGATTTGACGGCGGCATAGGCACCGCGGGTTGGCGCCCTGTAGACAGGAGCCAGCGAAGTCCAAAAGCAAACCCCGGCCCAGATGGGCCGGGGTTTTTGTTTCCCGATCGTGGGGCGCGCCCTACATGTTGAACAACGTTCTGAGCACCTTGGTCTTCTCGGCCTTGGCCGCCGCCGCCGGCAGGCCCTGGGTCTTCATTTCATTCAGCGTCTTCTTGACCTCCGCAACGGCCTCGATCCATGCGGCGCCGGAGAATTCGCCTTTCTTCACTGCCGCGTCCACGGCGCCGCGCTGCGCGCTAGACACGTTGACTTGATTCTTGGCGCCGTCCTTGATGAAGGAATTGTAGATT
Source organism: Anaerolineae bacterium (assembly GCA_046594095.1). Lineage (GTDB taxonomy): Bacteria > Chloroflexota > Anaerolineae > J036 > Brachytrichaceae > Brachythrix. The sequence goes on from JBKJQK010000175.1 coordinate 3,156, forward strand.
TCGAGGCTGCCTTTTCCGCTCTTCATCGCCTGCAGAAAAAGTACATTCTCTTCAAGCACCGCAAACAGGCTGATGTTGTTCTTCTTGATCTCGTCCAGCGCGGCGCGGGGGAGATTCTCGAGATTCCTGATGATTCCCGAACCATTGGCGTTATCGAGTTGCGAAATCGCGTGTGCGCAGTTTTCGACATACTCGTCGAGTGTCTTGATGGTTGCCGCGTGCAAGGTTTTGTTGGCTTTCGCCTTCAGGGCCGTTGCCGCTGCCTTCAATGCGAGAAGCGCCGCCTTGATCTTGACAAAATCGGCCTTGTCGGCCTGGGTCCCCGTCGCTGCGTCCACCTTCTTGACGAAATCCCACACGCCGAGCGCCTTGGCCACCGTGTCTCCGGCGTCCGTCAGTGTCTTGGCCTTGTTGGCCACCCACCACGTCTTGTTCATTGTTGCAGGCATAGTAGTTCCCCCAGTAGAGTCAGATTTACAAACGATCGAATACTAGCGCAATTTTGCGAAAGTGCGGGTGCCTGTTGCGCCGCAAAATGGGGGTATCGGGCCGGGTCTCAGTCCGGATAACTGGCCTGCCACTTTTGCCGTGTCACGAAGTCGTCGACATACAGGGTGGCCTTCTCCGGCGAAAACGCAAAATCCCAGCCCTCGCGGGTGAGTGTATTGACCAACGGCCCCGCGTCAAAACGCAAGCCGCTGAAGCGTTCCGGCAGCTGACTGGCCAGCCAGGCCCAGGCTTGGCCCAGCTCTAGCGGGTCGGCCCACTTGGCTTTGGCCTCGGCCGGCAATGCATCCAGCTCGGCCCAGGTCATCCGGGTCGGCTTGATCGGACGGCCCGGGCCGATCGTGTTCAAGGCGATCCGGAAGGGGGCCGCTTCCAGCGCGAGGGCTTTCACAAAGCCCTCCTGGGCGTGCTTGATCGCGCAGTAGGCGACCTCGTCCTTGTAGCCGCGCACGCTCGACCCGCTGGCGATGCCGATGATGTGGCCGCCCCTCTGAGCCTTCATCTGTGACCACACCGCCCGGACGCCGTTGTACAGCCCGCCCAACCCCACGTCGATCTGGCGCTGCCAACCCGCTGGCGACAGATCGTCAAAGCGAATCAGCGGCATGTAGATGGCGTTGTGCACCAGTGTGTCCAGGCGCCCCCAGACGCCGATGGTGTCATCGACCGCGGCCTGAAAAGCGTCCCGGCCGGCCACGTCCAGGATGACGGCGCGGACCTCGCTCCCGTCCGCGCGCAGATCCGCTTCGGCCCGGGCCAGCTCATCGGCGTTGATGTCGGTGATGCAGACTCGCGCGCCGGCGCGGCCCAGCGCCCGGGCGATCCCCCAGCCCAGCCCGCGCGCCGCGCCGGTCACGAGCGCAACCTTGCCTTCCAATGCCCGCATGTGTCCTCCTCCTGGCCGTTAATGCGGCCTGCTTGGTAGACGTCCAAGAATGACATTTGCGCCATCCGGACCCTAATTCGGCCGATTGCGACGATGTTTGTCAAGAACGGTAATTCGAGCTTCCCAGCGTCGGCAGCGCCGCGCCCTTGAGCGTGTGCAGCGGAAGCCGCAGCTCGCTCCCGTCCGACATCGTCGTCACGGGCAACCAGGAGAAATCAGTTTTGAGAGACATGTTTGTAAATCGAACCCCCCTTCATCACCAGACACAGCCGGGCCGGATCGGCCACGATGCGCACATCGGCCAATGGATCCCCATCGACCAGCAATAAATCCGCCCACCGACCCGGCCGGAGTTGACCGGTCTCTTCGCCCAGGCCCATGCACTGCGCGCCCATCCGGGTGCTGGCTACGATGGCCTGCATCGGCGTCATCCCGGCCTCCACCATGTAGGCCAGCTCGCCCGCGTTTTCACCCCGCCCGAAGCCGCCCAGATCGGTGCCCATCGCCATCCGCACGCCGGCCGCGAGGGCCTTTGGAAAGCTCGCCTTCTGGGCTTCGATCAGGGCGCGCGCCTTGCGCGGCATGTACTCCGGGACCGCGCCCGGATTTGACGCGCCAAGCGCAACGATCTTGCGCAACACCGTGAAGGTGGGCACCAGCCAGGTATTCTGGCGGACCATCTGCTCGATCAGCGCGTCGTCGAGGGCCGCCCCGTGCTCGATGCTGTCCACCCCGGCATCAAGACAGATCTTGACCCCCTCGCCGCCGTAGGCGTGGCTCATCACCGGCTTGCCGGCCGCGTGGGCGGTGTCCACGATGGCCCGCACTTCCTCGAGCGAGAACTGACGGAGCACCGGGCCGCCGGTTGGCGTGCCCACCCCGCCCGTTGTCGCGATTTTGATCCAGTCCGCCCCGGCCCGGACCATCTCGCGGACCTTGCGCCGGCAGGCGTCCACCCCGTCGCAGACGCCGTCGGGGACGGTCTGCAACTTCGGGAAGGTGGAATCGATCCCAGCGGGCTCGGTGTGGTCGTTGTGTCCGCCAAACTGGCAGATGATGTTGACGCTGATCTTCAAGCGCGGCCCGGGGATCAGGCCCTCGTCGACCGCCATCTTCATCCCCAGATCGACCCCGCCCGCGTCCCGTATCGAGGTGAAGCCGGACAGCAGGGTTTGGCGGAACGACTCGGCCGCCTTGAATATGGCCAGGCTGGGCGGGACGGCCGCCCGGGACTGCATGCCCCCGCTCAAATTCGCCAGATGATCGTGGCAGTCGATCAGCCCGGGCATGGCTGTCATGCCCCGCCCATCGATCGTCTGCGCCCCGGCTGGCGCGGCAAATTCCGCCTGGGGCGCCACCGCGGCAATCCGCCCGCCTTCGATGAGCAGAGCATGCGGCTGTTCGGGCACAGGCCCTCCGCCTCCGTCCAGCAGCCGGACGTTGGCGATGTATAACGAAGAGGACGTCATCATTTCGTCGCCGGCACGGATTCGCCCGGCCCATGCCCGCCCAGCAGCGTGAAGTCGTGGTTGCCCTGGAAGGAGTAGTGGCCGGCCATCAGCCCGCCGTCGACCAGATACAACTGGCCGCTGATCCAGGCGGCCTCGCTCGAGCTGAGGAACAGGACCATCTGGGCGACATCGGCCGTCTCGCCCATGCGCTGGAGGGGCACTTCCTGCAAGTAGCGCGTCTTGTAGGCGGTCGAGATGTTCTCCTCGGACCGCTGCGAAGGCACGTCGATCAAACCGGGCGCGACCGCGTTCACGGTCACGCCGTACTGGGCCAGCTCCATCGCGGCCACCTTGGTCAGCATGGTCAGCCCGCCCTTGCTGGCGCAGTGCGCGCCGCCCTTCACCCGGCCCATCAGCGCCGACACCGACGAGATATTGACAATCCGGCCGCCGCCGGGGCGCGACATCATGTGTCGGCCGGCGTGCTTGGTGGTGAGGAACGGGCCGGTGAGTTGAACGTCCAACTGGCGTTGCCAGGTCGTGAGGTCCATGTCGACCAGCGACAGGTGCGCAACCACGCCCGCATTGTTCACCAGGACGTCAATCCGGCCGGCGCGATCGACGACGGTCTTGACCATCGCCGCGACCTGAGCCTCGTCCGAGACGTCGGTCGGCACCGACAGCGCCTGGCCGCCGTCCGCAATGATTGCGGCGGCTGCCCGCTCGCCCGCTTCCGGGCTGATGTCGGCGATGGCCACGCAGGCGCCCTCGGCCGCAAACGCGCGGGCGATGCCCAGCCCGATGCCGTTACCGGCCCCGGTCACCACCGCCACTTTGTCCTTGAATCGCATTGAATGCTCCTGTGGCGCGGCTAGGGCCGCTCCACGAATGCCTTGAGAAGCGCGACGGTCTGATCGATGTCGCGCAGGTTTAACATCTCAAATGGGCTGTGGGTATAGCGGGTGGGCACGGCCACCAGGGCCGAGGGCACGCCGTTGCGGATAAAGGCGCCGGCGTCGCTGCCGAAGATGCTGAAGACCTGAGGCTGGACGGGGATGTTCGCCCGCGCGGCCGTGGCCAGCAGCTCCAGGGTGAGGGGCCGGTCATAGTGATACAGGTCCTTGTGCACAACGGTCGGTCCTCCGCCTAGGCGGGCCGCCACATCGCGAACATCCACACCCGGCACGTCGCCGGCCAGCCCGATGTCGATGGCGATCGCCAGATCCGGTTTGGCGTCGGCAATGATCGACTCCGCGCCATACAGCCCAATCTCTTCCTGGACGGTGGAGGCGAAGACGAGTTCGAAGCGGAGCCTGTCCCGGTCGATGACGTCCAGGAGCCGGTCCATCACCACAAAGGCCACCCGGTTGTCCATGGCCTTGCCATACGCCAGGTCACCCATCCGCTGGGTGGGCGGATTCCAGATCGCCCGGTCGCCGACCCGCACACCGCGGGCGAGCGCCTCGGCCCGGCTGGCCGCCCCGATTTCGATCCACACATCGTTCCAGTCGAGCTGGGTCTTGGCCCGTTGCTCGGGCCGGGCGGCGTGGCCGGTGAGGGTGGCAAATACGCCATACGCCGACCCGGTGGCGGTGATGACGCGGGCGGGATGGCCAAGCGGCAAAAACACCATCGCCCGCATGCTCGGGCGCTGCTCGATGTCGCGCTGGCCGGTGGTGATCCACAGGAAGCCGTCCTCCGAGATGTGCCGGACGACGAAGCAGATCTCGTCCGCGTGCCCGGCGATCAACAGGCGCGGGCCGGCCCCGCCCATCTCGGCGATGAGATTGTTCACCCGCGTCCGGCGGATGGATCGCGCCCGGGGCGCCCAGCGCGCCTCCAGAAAATCGTGGACCGGGCCTTCGTCGCCGCCTGGGCCGGGCAGCTCACACAGGGTCTTGAGGAGGTCAAACATGATGGTTATCCGGAAGATGAGGGCGGGCCGCGCTCAGACCTTCATGCGCGGATCAAGCGCGTCGCGCAGGCCGTCGCCGATCAGGTTGATCGACAGCGCGGCGACGACGATGGTGAGGCCGGGGAACGTCATCGTCCACGGCGCCAGGCGCAGGAAATTGCGCGCTTCGCTCAGCATGGCGCCCCATTCGGGGGTGGGCGGTTTTGCGCCCAGGCCCAGAAAACTCAGGGCCGCGCCGGTGATCATCGCGCCGGCCACGCCGAGCGTCGCCAGCACGATCACCGACGGCGCGATGCTGGGCAGCAGGTGCCGGAAGATGATCCGGGTGTCGGACGCGCCCAGCGCGCGCGAGGCGTCGACGAACTCGAGCTCGCGGGTGGACAGGACGCCCGCCCGAACCACCCGGATGTAGGTGGGCACGCTCGAGATCCCGACCGCGATCATCGCATTGACCAGACTGGGACCGAGCGTGGCGACGATCACGAGGGCCAGCAATAGGCCGGGGAAGGCCAGCATCAAATCGACGGCGCGCATGATGATCGTATCGACCCACCCGCCAAAATATCCGGCCAGGAGGCCGCCAAACAGGCCGACGGCAACGGCAATGCTGACCGAAATCAGGCCCATCGGCAGCGAGATTCGCCCGCCATAAGCCACCCGCGCAAACATGTCGCGCCCGAAATTGTCGGTGCCGAAGGGGTGTTCCGGTCCCGGCTCGAGCCAGCGATCCGCCGGGGCCATGGCGTCCGGGTCGTAGACGGTGAGCAGCGGGGCAGCCAGCGAAGCCAGGATCAGGAAGAGCAGGACCGCGCCGCCGATGAGCGCGCCGCGATTGCGCAGAAAGCGCTTCAAGGTCACAAAACGGCGCGGCGCTTCAATCGGCCGCGCGAGCGGCGCGCCCGTCATCGGCGCGCCCCCAGCCGGATGCGCGGATCCAGCACGCCATACGATAAGTCGACCAGCACGTTGACCAGAACATACAGAATGGCGATATACAGGGTGGTCCCCTGGACGACCGGGAAATCCTTGCTCAAGATCGAATCCACGATCAGTTTGCCCAGGCCGGCCCGGGCAAACACCGACTCGGTGATGACGGCCCCGCTGAGCAGCCCGCCCAATTGCAGGCCGAGCACGGTGACCACGGGCAGAAGCGCGTTGCGCAGGGCGTGGTTGACGATCACAATCCGCTCAATCTGGCCCTTCGCCCGCGCCGTGCGCACGTAGTCGAGCTTGAGCACCTCCAGCATCGCGCTGCGCACCAATCGCATCAGCGGCGCCGAAGTGACGATGCCGAGGGTGAAGGCCGGCAGGACAAGCCGGTCCAGCCCGCCCTGTCCGGTGACCGGAAACCAGCGCAGTTGAACCGAGAACAAATAGATGGCCAGCAGGCCGAGCCAGAAAACGGGCATCGACACGCCCGCCAGCGCCACCAGCCGCGTGAGTGTGTCAAGCCAACGGTTGTGCTTCACCGCCGCCAGCACGCCCAGCGACGTGCCAAACACGACCGACACGAGGAAGGCCGCCACGGTCAACTCAATGGTCGAGGGGAGGCGTTCGGCGATTTGCTCGCTGACGAGCTGGTTGGTCTGGAGCGAGCGGGCAGCGTCGCCCCGGAGCGCGCCAACAAAGAAATCGAGGTATTGGTCGACCAGCGGCCTGTTCAGACCCATCGCCTCGCGGATTTGCGCGATGCGCTCCGGGGTGGCCTGCCGGTCGCCGATATAGATCGTGGCCGGATCCCCCGGGGTGAGGTACAGCATGAGGAACACCACGGCCGACACGGCAAGGATGGTCGGGATGGCGATCGCCAGGCGGAACAGGAGATAGCGCAACATGGCCGTGAAGGGCGCGGGCGGGCCGGAGCCCGGCCCGCCCGCGCCAACTGGCTCAGTTCAGCGACGCGCCGTGGAACAGGGGGTAGTTTCCGCCCCAGTCCAGAACCGCGCCCTTGACGTTCTTGCCCGCCCCGACGATGGTGATCGGGTCGGCCATGAAGATCATGATCGCCTCGTCCAGGGCCTTGGCCTGGACCTTGGCGTAGATTTCGCTGCGCTTGGCCGGATCGGATTCGGCCGCCGCCGCGTCAATCAGCTTGTCCATGTCCGCGTTCTTGTAGCGGTTGCGGTTGGTCCCGCCGCCGGCGTTCTGGCTGTGGAACAGGATGCGGACGACATCCGGATCCGTGCCCGTCTCCCACCAGAACTGGTTGTTGTGCTTGCCGGCCCGGACCGCGTCCAGATAGCCGGCCCGCTCGGCGCCGAACAACTGAACATCCACCCCGGACTTCTTCCAGTTTGCCTGAATGAAGGTGGCCATCGCCTTCGAGACGCCGCTGTCCGAGCGGAAGTGGAAGTCGAGGGTCAGCTTCTGACCATCCTTCGCCCGCACGCCGTCGGCGCCGAGCTTCCAACCGGCCTCATCCAGGATGGCGCCGGCTTTGGCGGCATCGAACTTGTATTTGTCGCAGGTGCTCTTGTCGAAGCCGAGCAGGTTCGGCGTCAGGGGCGAGCAGCCGACTTTGTAGGCTCCGCCATAGACGGTGTCGATGAGGCCCTGCTTGTCGGTGGCCCACTCCAGCGCCTGGCGCACTTTCACATCGCTGGTCGGGGCCTTCTCCACGTTCATCATGATCGACCAGCCCGAGCCGGCCTGGACGGCGCTGATGACCTGGACGTCTTTGTTGGCCGACAGTTGCTTGAACTCAACCGCAGGCAGCGAGTCCGCGAACTGCAGCTCGCCCGACTGCAGGGTGGCCGAGCGGGTGGCATCCTCGGGGATGACCCGGAAGGTAAGGCCATCCAGGGCGATGCCGGCGTCCTTCATGAGGTGCTTGGGGCCCCACTTGTAGTCCGGATTCTTGACCAGCTTCAGCTCGGTGTCGACCTTGTAGTCGCTCCACTTGAACGGGCCGGTGCACACGACCGACTTGATCCCGTAGTCCTTGCCCGCGGCCTTCACCGCGGTCGGCGACTGCGGCGAAAGATACGGCAGCGACAGCGAGTTCAGGAACGGCGCGTACGGCTGCTTGAACTTGACCTTGATCGTGCTGGCGTCGACGACTTCGCTGCTTTCATACGGTCCGATCAGCGAGAAGGCCGTCTGCGACTTGGTGTCGGGGTTGACGATGCGGTCGAAGGTGAACTTCACGGCGTCGGCGTTGAAGGGCGTCCCGTCGTGGAACTTGACATCCTTGCGCAGCTTGAACGTGTATTCCTTGCCATCGGGCGAGATCGTCCACGATTCGGCCAGGCCCGGCTCGAACTTGCCGGCCGCGGTCTGCCACACGATCGGGTCGCACAGATGGTAGGCGATGGTGCCGACGGCCGAGAACGTCGTGACCGTGGGATCGAGCGTGTCGAACTTGGTGTAGATCCCGTAGATCAGGGTCCCGCCGGCCTTGGCGGCCGGGGCGGCGGTGGGCGCGGCCGGCTTGGGCGCGTCGGTGGGCTTGGCCGCGGGCGCGGCGGTGGGCGCGGCGGGTTGGGCGGCGCAGGCGGCCATCAATACGGCCGCGCCGCCGAGCAGCGCGAGGGTACGGGCGTGTTTGCGAGACAGGTGAAACATCGACTAATCCTCCAAAAGACTTGCGAAACAGATGAACCTGGATGGGTCGCGAGAATCGGCTTGGTGCGCATCCTGGCGCGGGCGAGACACGGCGATCCTTGTCGCCGGATCGGTCATAGGCTCCTCCTGGTCATATCGTTTTTTCCTCCAGCATCATCCGGGCGATGAGTGGGACGGGCATTGAGCCGTGGCTCAAGAACTGGTCGTGAAAGGCGCGCAGGTTGAATGCGGCGCCTTGCCGGCGCGCTATTTCCCGCCTGAGCGTATGAACACCGTCCGTGCCGAGCAGATACATCACCGCCGCGCCGGGGAACATGCTGTTCTTGATCGTCTCGGCCCGGGCTGCCTCCGCGCCCATGCCCCCTTCGCGGACGTAAAAGGCCGCCGCTTCTTCGAGCGAAAACACGCCGAGGTGCAGGCTGGCGTCGGCCACGCAGCGGGCCGCCTGGCGGACCTGCGACTGCAATTGGGCGATCCGCACTTCCGGCGGGTAGAAGCCGAATTCGTCCATCAAGTCGGTCACGTAACACGCCCAGCCCTCGGCCATGCTCCCGCCGCTAAACAGCGCGATGCGCAAGGCGCAATCCACGGCCGCCATCTGACCGATGCGGGAGTTTCCGCGGTAGGCGTTCCAATTCTGGACATGATGACCGATCGAGCCGTGATGGACCACATGGTTGAGGATGATGACGCTGTCGTTGGTCGCCCGCAAGCGGGCTTCGAGGTCCGGCCCGCTCAGGGTGTCGATGGGCGGGACGAGGTAATCGAACATCGCAACCTGGTCAAACGTTGCCGGCGCGCGATACGGAAGGAAGTACAGATGCGGCGCGCAACTCCGGAAAGCTTCCGGCAACGTTTGACCAGGTTGCGATGTTCGATTACCTCGTCC
>JBKJQK010000230.1:0-6530 GCA_046594095.1 Anaerolineae bacterium
ATGTAATCTGCGCTTTGACGACACGAACCCGGTGAAAGAGGAGCAGGAGTATGTCGACAGCATTATGGCCGATATTCGGTGGCTGGGCTATGACTGGGGTGACCGGCTGTATTTCGCCTCGGATTACTTTGAGGCGCTGTATGGCTATGCGGTTGACCTGATCAAAAAGGGCGAAGCCTACGTGTGCGATCTGACGGCCGACCAGATGCGCGAGTACCGCGGGACACTGACGGCCCCGGGCCGCGAGAGCCCGTATCGAAACCGGAGCGCCGAGGAGAACCTTGACCTGTTTGCCCGGATGCGGGCCGGCGAGTTCCCCGAGGGCGCGCGCACGCTGCGGGCCAAAATCGACATGTCGTCGGGGAACGTCAATCTGCGCGACCCGGTCATGTATCGGATCCTGCACGCCAACCACCACCGCACGGGCGATACCTGGAAGATCTACCCGCTCTACGACTTTGCCCACGGCCAGAGCGACTCAATTGAGGGCATCACCCATTCGCTGTGCTCGCTGGAGTACGAGATCCACCGGCCGCTCTATGACTGGTACACCCGCGAGCTCGGCATCTACGCCCCCCGCCAGATCGAGTTTGCCCGTTTGAATCTGAGCTACACCGTGCTGAGCAAGCGCAAGCTGCTCAAGCTCGTGAAGGAAGGTCATGTGAGCGGGTGGGACGACCCGCGCATGCCGACCCTGAGCGGTCTTCGGCGGCGCGGCTACACCGCCGCGTCGATTCGGCGTTTCTGCGGATCGATCGGGGTGGCCAAGGCCGACAGCGTCGTCGACATCGCCATGCTCGAGCATGCCCTGCGCGACGAGCTGAACAAGACCGCGCCGCGGGTGATGGGTGTTCTTCGTCCGTTGCGCCTGGTCATCGAGAATTATCCCGAAGAACAGACCGAGGAGATGACGGCGGTCAACAATCCCGAGGATGCGGCGGCCGGCACGCGCCAGGTCCCGTTCAGCCGGGTGTTGTATATCGAGCAGGACGATTTCCGCGAGGAGCCGCCGCCCAAATTCTTCCGGATGGCGCCGGGGCGCGAAGTGCGCCTGCGCTACGCCTATTTTGTCCGGTGCGTGGGGGTGGTCAAGGATGCGGCCGGCAACGTAATCGAAGTGCGCTGCACCTACGACCCAGCCACCCGGGGCGGGGACGCGCCTGACGGGCGCAAGGTCAAGGCGACCATCCACTGGGTGAGCGCCAGCCACGCCATCGAGGCTGAGGCCCGGTTGTACGACTCGCTCTTCACCAAACCCAATCCCGACGATGTGGAGGAGGACGGCCATTTTCTGGACAACCTGAATCCGAAGTCGATCGAGGTGATCGCGCCGTGCTACGTGGAGCCGGCGGTGGCCGGCGCGCCGACGGGGACGACCTACCAGTTTGAGCGGACCGGCTATTTCTGCGTCGATGCGGATTCGCGGCCGGGACGGCTGGTCTTCAACCGGGCGGTGGGGCTCAAGGATTCGTATGCGAAGTTGGAGAAAGGGGGCGCATAGGCGCGACGATCGAGCCATGGTCACGCTTCGCTGCACCCAGAAGTTGCTCAAACGAATAACGGGCCAGGCGTCTGCGTTGGCGTGTCCCGAATCGACGACGGCGCTGGGTGACTGGTCTTGCAACTTCGTCCAATTTGGGCGCGCACAGGTGATCCTGTGCGTAAGCGCGGCCAGCTACCTAACCGTCCTTGTTCCGGCCGCCGCAGCCGTGCGCTTCCCCGAGCGCCTGAGCGAGCGTCTTGGCGGGCTGTTGCGCCGCGTCGGCGCCCCCGAACCCTGTATCGCCGCTGAGCTTGCCGCGATGTCAGAGCGCTGTGTGGGGCCAACCGCCAGCCGCGTCACGACGAGCGTGATGAATCAGATCTTCGGGGACCTGGATTTCATGTGGGCGGCCGGCTTGCTCCCGAACCTCCTGGATGACGCTGAGAATACGATCGGGGACAGCCTGTATGGCGGCCCGCGCTACACCCACCCCGCGCCGCGCGCGATCGGACTCTTGACCGAGCGCTGGGGGTAGCGGCCGAGTAATGGGCTTTAAGGCGCCGAAGGGTCGCTGGAATCGCGCATTCCAAGCTCGATGCAGGCGCTCGGAATTAAGAAGGTGCTCCGCGGGGTTGGCAAGGCCACCGTCGTCCTTGGTCTCGCTCTGGACACCTCCACGATCCAGAGCGCGCCGCAAGGACCGCCCGCGCCTACATCTTCTTCAGATACTCGCGGACCATCAGCGCAGCGGTGGCCCCTTCGCCGACGGCGCTGGCGACTTGTTTGGTCGCGCCCTTGCGCACGTCACCGGCGGCGAAAACGCCCGGGCAGCTCGTCATCAGGCTCGCGTCTGTGAGGATGAAGCCCGCTTCGTCACGCTTGATCAAATCCGGCACCCAGCCCGCGTTGGGGGTCAGGCCAATAAAGACGAAAACGCCCGCCGGCGCGATCTCTTCCTTCGCGCCGGTTTTGTTATTGACGACCGTGACCCCGCTCAACTTCTTCTCTCCGTGAAGTTCGGCGATCTCAGTGTTGAAGCGCAGGGTGATCGCCGGGTCGCGCATTACTTTATCGGCAATGATCTGGCTGGCCCGGAGCGCGTCGCCCCGGACGAGCATGGTGAGCTTGCTCACAAAGCGGGTCAGAAACAACGACTCCTCGCAGGCGCTGTTGCCGCCCCCGACCACCAGCACTTCACGACCCTTGTAAAACGGGCCATCGCAGGTGGCGCAGAAGTGCACGCCCGCGCCGATGAGGGTCGACTCGCCCGGCACGTCCAGGCGCTTGTAGTGCGAACCGGTGGCGATCAGCATCGCGCGGGCGCCATATTCGTCGCCGCCCGAACAGCGCACATAGCAGCTCTCGCCCTCGTGATAGGCGGTGACGACCTGGGTGGCCTGGACCAGCTCCACCCCGAACCGCTCGGCCTGGAGCTTGAGCCGGTCAGCGAACTCGGCCCCGCTGATGCCATCCGGGAAGCCCGGGAAGTTGTCCAGCCGCTCGGTGATGCCGGCCTGCCCGCCAAACGCAGAACGTTCAAGCACCAGCACTTCCATGCCTTCGCGCGCGGCATACAGCGCGGCGGTCAGCCCGGCCGGCCCGCCGCCGACCACGATCAGGTCGTAGTAGCTGAGCTTGGCCTTGGTGGTCAATCCAAGCTTGATCGCCAGATCGGCGTTGCTCGGCTCAACCAGATGGCTGCCGTCCGGGAAGACGATGGTCGGCACGCTCTTGCGCCCGTCGTTGAGCCGCTCAACGATGGCCGCGCCCGCCGCGTCCTCTTCGATGTCGATGTAATCGTAATGGACGCGCTGTTCGCCGAGGAACTTCTTCGAGCGCTTGCAGTCGCTGCACCACACGGTTCCATACAGTTTGACGTGATTGGCGTGTTCGTCGGTTGCGGTCGGGTCATTTGTCTTTGTCATCGGTTTGCGAAATCTCCAAGTCAAGCATCATAACCAGCCCGACGAGTACCGAGCCCTGATCGCCTGCGACTTAAGACTCCTGTCACTTTGCCGCGGGCTGGCGGCGGACCGGCGCCGCGCGCTGACCGCGCCCGACGATGATCCACCCACTTGGACTGGCCAGTTGGCTATTGCGTTTTTCCGGTGACGGGAGTACAAAACAGGCATACAAACACCCCACCGGGGCAGCCGCAACGTTAACTGAACGGGAGAATAACATTGACCCTCCCACCGAGCTAGAGAAGCGGCCTGACTTACCGGTGGGGTGCGCGATTTTTTCGGCGCCGCCTGCTATGATCGCCGGAGCCGCATACGGCCCTGTTCAGTGCCAGAACTCCCCGAACTCACCGTGGTCCGCGATGTGCTGGAGCGACGCGTCTCCGGCCAGGTTTTTGTGTCGGCCGAGCTCGTCCAGCCCGGGGGCGCTATTGTGGTCCGCGACCTGACTGGCGGTGGATTTGAGCGTGCGGTTTCAGGCGCCCGGGTCGGGCCGATCCGCCGGCGGGGCAAGCACCTGATCCTCGGTTTGACGACATCCGATAACCGAGGGTTGTACCTGATCATCAACCCCAAGCTGACCGGACGGCTACAACTGGCCGCGCCAGCAGCGAGGCGGATGGCCAAAACCTGTTTCGTGCTGGGCCTGGGCGATGGCGGTGAGTTGCGTTATGTCGATCAGAAGCTGATGGGCCAGGTCTATCTCAGCGCCGAACCGCCTGAACGCGCGCCGATTCCGGATTTCGCCGCACTGGGGCCTGAGCCGTTCGACCTCACCTACGAGGCGTTTGTGTTGTGCCTGAAGCCATTCCGGGGCGAAATCAAGGGGGTGCTCACCCGCGGCGAGGCGATGGCGGGGATTGGAAACGCCTATGCGGACGAAATCCTGTGGGCGGCCCGGCTTCACCCCTATCGCAAGCGGACCTCGCTGACGCCCGACGAGACGCGCCGGCTGTATGACGGGATGCTGACCACGCTGGCCGAGGCGACCGACAAGGTCCGGGTCGAGATGGGCGAGAACATCCACCTCAAGCCGCGCGATTTCATGAAAGTCCACATGCGCAAGGGTGAGCCCTGCCCGCGCTGCGGCGCGCCCATTTCCGAAATCAGCGCCAACCAGCGTATCACCAACTTCTGCCGGCCGTGCCAGCCGGGCGGGCTGATCAAGGGGATGTAGCCGGGGGAGCAGTATCCGGTTGGCGCAAGTTCAACCCGGCATCGGGTCTCACGCCAATTTGACGGGATTGACAAGATAACCAGGATTGCGGACCCCATTTCCTGTGTATCCCGTCAAAGATGTCGATAATGCTGTGATGGCGCAAGTCCGCGGATTGTTTGAAACCCACCTGAACGTGCGCGATGTGGCCCGCTCGGTGGCGTTCTATCGCGATGTTGTCGGGCTCGAACTGGCTTATGAGCTGCCGGCCCGCAACGTTGCCTTTATGTGGATCGGCGGGCCGGGGAAGGCGATGCTGGGCCTGTGGGGCGGGAGTTCGTCACCCAACACGATGAGGTTGCATCTCGCTTTCGCCATGGCGGTCGAAGACGTGCTGGCCGCGCCGGCGGCGCTGGCCGCGCGTGCTGTCGAGGTGCGCGGATTCAGCAGCCCCTATCCTGGCGAGCCCGAGGTGATCGGGTGGATGCCGGCGGTCTCGGTGTTCTTCCGTGACCCGGACGACCATTCGATCGAGTATCTTGCGATGCTGGCCGACCCGCCCAGGCCCGACTTGGGCATCTTGCGCTGGAGCCACTGGCGGGCCTTGCAGGGCGGGAAACAGAATCAGTGACGCCGGAGACCCTCCGGGCTTTACCGAACCACCACCTTTCCGAGCGCCAGCCGGTCGGCGCCGGTGGTTAATTTCAAGCGTTGGCCTGTGGCCGGGTCGTACAGCCCGACGAACAGCGTATAGCGACCGGGCGGCGCGCCGGGCTTGATAAGCACCCCGCGCAAGTCCGCGATTGGCTCGCCGGGCTTCCATGACCCGGTTGGCCGGAATCCGGCCATAGGCGCGCCATCATTCTGAGCGACCGGCGGCGCGCCCTCGAGCCCAAGGTGGACGAAGACGGTGTAATTGGCGGCCGGCTTCGCGCTTGCCGTCCACGTCAGCGCGAGCGGAATGATGTCGCCTACCCGGACATCCGAGAGATCGGCCCGCGCGCCTGACAGCGCGATCGCGCCCGCCCACACGCCGGTCGCGCTGACGGGCGCCAGCGGCGGGTTGATCCGGTATTCCGCAAAACGGATGTTCCCAATCCATTCTTCGCCAGCCTTGTGGGCATGCCCGGCCAGCCAGCGCTCGTAGCGGCTCTCGGGGTCTGCCTCGCGCTCGCCGTAGTACAGGACGTAGATGCGGTCCGCGCCCGCGGATGCGCGCGATAGCGCTGTGTCCGCGACGGTATCGTCGGCCGCCAGATAGGGCACGGGGAAGGACCGGGCCGGTTCCGGGTCGTAATAAGTGTAGACCTCCCACTGATTCGGCCCGCTGAACCACACCCGGTCGCCCGGGCGGACATCGGCCAGCACCCGCCGGGCAATGCCGCGATAGTCGTCGCGGGCATAGGCCGGGTTGTTGTAGAGGTTATTCAGGCTGCCGGCAAGTGTGGCGCTGGCGAGGATCACGGCCCCGGCGAGCGCGGCGGGCCGGGTCCAGCGCAACACATCCGACCGGATGCCGATCCTGGCGGCTAGCGTTGCGAGCCCGCGCGCGGCCAGCAGGGCCAGCGGCAACACGCACACCAGCAGGAACTTCAGATACGACTCGCGATACAGCTTGAAGACAAACAGCAGGGCGAAGGGGACGAGGGCGAGGGCCAGGGGAATCAACGCGCGGCGGCGCGCTTCCGCGGGCGTAGCGGCGAGGCCGAGCGCCGAAAGCGCGCCCAGCGCGATCAGGGGCAGCGCGGCATCGGCGGTGGGCAGGGTGCGCCCGGCGGCCACCCAGCGGAGCGCGTCCAGGATGGCCGGGCCTAACGCATACGCCTGGGGGGCGACCGTCCACCCCTGAATCTGGCGCAGGGCGATCGGAAGCCAGGGCCCGAACAGGGTGATGGCGGCCAGGTTGGCCAGCGCCCAGGCCAGCAGCGCC
>JBKJQK010000556.1:0-10858 GCA_046594095.1 Anaerolineae bacterium
TGGACGAGATCATTCCGCCCCTGGCCGACAAGAGCCTGCGCATCTGAGCGCGCGAAGGAGAAACGCCTCATGACCCAACTCACGCTCACCCAGCGGCCGGCCTGGAAGGCCCTGGCCTCCCACGCCGCCGCGATCAAGCCCACCCATCTGCGGGCGTTGTTCGCTGAGGATCCGCAGCGCGGATCCCGCTTCGCGCGCGAGGCTGAGGGACTGTATCTCGACTTTTCAAAGAATCGGATCAGCGATGAGACGCTCGGGTTGCTAATCCAATTGGCCGAAACGAGCGGCCTGCGCGGTCGGATCGAGGCCATGTTCGGCGGCGAGAAGATCAATGTCACTGAGGGCCGGGCGGTCCTGCACGTCGCTCTGCGCGCGCCGCGCGGCGCGTTCATCATGGTCAATGGCCGCAACGTCGTCGACGACGTCAATGACGTCCTCGACCGGATGGCCGTCTTTACTGAGCGGGTTCGCTCGGGCGCGTGGCTGGGCCACACGGGCAAGCGCATTCGCACGATCGTCAATATCGGGATCGGCGGATCGGATCTCGGCCCGGTGATGGCCTACGAGGCGCTCCGTCACTACGCGACCCGCGAGCTGGCCTGCCGGTTTGTGTCCAACATCGATGGCACCGACTTCGCCGAGGTCGTCCGCGACCTCGACCCGGCCGAGACCCTCTTCATCGTGGCCTCCAAGACGTTCACCACCCAGGAGACGATGACCAACGCCCGGACGGCCCGGGCCTGGGCGCTGGACGCGCTGGGCGATTCGGCCGCCGTGGCCAAGCACTTTGTGGCGGTTTCGACCAACGCGGCCGAGGTCACGCGGTTTGGGATCGACACGGCCAACATGTTTGGGTTTTGGGACTGGGTGGGCGGGCGCTATTCGATGGACTCTGCCATTGGCCTGTCGACGATGCTGGCGATCGGGCCGGAGCAGTTTCGCGAGATGCTGGCCGGCTTCCATGGGATGGACGGCCACTTCCGAACCGCCCCATTTGAGCAAAACTTGCCGGTCCTGATGGGCCTGCTGGGGATCTGGAACGCCAACTTCCTGGGCGCGAGTTCGGTGGCGGTGCTGCCCTATGACCAGTATCTGAAGCGTTTCCCGGCTTACCTTCAGCAGCTCACGATGGAGAGCAACGGCAAACGGGTGACGCTGGACGGCCAGGTCGTTGACTACGACACAGGGCCGATCTACTGGGGCGAGCCGGGCACCAACGGCCAGCACTCGTTCTACCAACTGATCCATCAGGGCACCCGGCTGATCGCCTGCGACTTCATCGCCTTCTGCCAGTCGCTCAACCCGCTGGGCCGGCACCATGACCTGCTCATGTCCAACGTATTCGCCCAGGCCGAAGCGCTCGCGTTTGGCAAAACCGTCGGCGAGGCGAAGGCGGAGGGGATGCCCGAGTGGCTGGTCCCGCATCGGACCTTTGAGGGCAATCGGCCGTCGAATGTGATCCTGGCCGAGAAGCTTACCCCGCGGATTCTGGGTGCGCTCATCGCCCTGTATGAGCACAGCGTGTTCACCCAGGGCGCGATCTGGGACATTGGCTCGTTCGACCAGTGGGGGGTTGAGCTGGGCAAGGCGTTGGCGAGTCGCATCACCCCCGAGCTCGAGGGAAACGCCCCGCTGGCCCACGACAGCTCGACCAACGCGCTGATCCGGCGGTATCGGGCGGGACGGGCGAGGTGATGCTGCGGATTCGCCGAGACGACATACTGACGATATGACTTCTACCGATGGCCCTTTACCGACAATGATGGTGGCGTGAATGAATGAGACTGCGCAGATGGCAGGCCGCTTCGGATCGCTCTCATTTACTCCGGACGCTAACAGCAGTCGAGAAGGCCGACCTCGACCCGGATCAGACTGCCCTGCTCGAGAATTTGCTTGGCAAAGACTACGAAGTCATCACCGCCGATGATCGGCTGGACAAACTGGCTGACGATTTTGTGGAGCACTGCTCCACGCGCTGGCAAGCCGGCAAGTCGATGCTGGTGTGCATCGACAAGATCACCTGTGCGCGGATGTTCCAGCGCATCGAACCGCGCTGGAAGGCGAAACTCGCCGGCCTACAGACTCTCATCTCTGGCAAAGAATTGGATTTGGCCGCCGTATCGAACCTCGACATCCGCGAGCGCCTAGTGGCGGAAATCGGAAAACTGATAAGCCAGATCCAGTGGATGGAGAGTACGATTATCGAGATCATCATCAGTGAGGCGCAGAACGAGGTCCGCGACTTCAAAAGGTGGGGATTCGATATCATCCCGCACCGCGTCAATATGAAGACGGGCTTCCAGACTCCAGACGGAAAACGCGTTCCGATGGACGAAGCATTTAAGGATCCTCAGCACCCGTTCCGAATCGCCATCGTGTGCGCGATGTGGCTCACCGGCTTTGACGTTGAGTGTCTCGCGACGCTCTACATCGACAAGCCAATGAAGGCGCACAACTTGATGCAGGCTATCGCACGCGCCAACCGGGTCTTTCCGGGCAAGGTGTGTGGCACCATCGTTGACTACAACGGTATGCCGAGCGCCACGACAACATTGAGACGATCTACAAGAAGCTAGGAGAGAGGCGAGACACCGCGGACGTGACGGAGCTACTCAAGGAACTCCACAAGATTGTCAATGAGGCGATTCGCGCGCAGCAGCCGGGAGAAGACCATGCAGAGGGAATGACGGTGGACCTCAGCCGGATCGACTTTGCCAAGCTTCGGTACGAGTTCGCAACCAAGGTCAAGCCCAAGCACGTGGCGGTGCAAGATATCCGCGATGTTGTCGAAGCAAAACTGGCGCTGATGCTCCAGAACAATCCGATTCGAATGGACTACTACAAGAAGTACCAAGAAATCGTAGCTGAATATAATCGCGAGAAGGACCGAGTAACCATCGAAGCGACATTTGCCCTATTGGTTGATCTCGCTGCCGGTCTCGACATTGAGCAACGACGGGCAGCGGAAGAAGGTCTGACCGAAAACGAATTGGCGCTATTTGACTTACTGTTCAAAGAGAACATCAGCAAAGCCGATCGGGAACAGTTGAAGCAGGGCAGCAAGACGCTGATCACTTCTCTGACGAAGTTACTAAACTCGATGGAGGATTGGACTCAAAAACTGATGACCCAAGCCGATGTCAAGACAGCCATTCTGAATGAGCTGTACTGGATATTGCCTCGAACTTCCTACAGCGACGACGACACATTTGCGGTAGCAGAGCAAGTCTATGAATACGTCTGGCAACGCAGCGCAAGCGGCCATTACCTCATTGCGTCTTAGGTTGGATGAGATCGCCATGCGAAGCGTTGCACGCTTGCGAGTGCCCAAAGCGATCGAGCAGCATCTCGAAACATCGCTCTTCGCTAGAGCATGATTAATCTCGATCGGATCTGGCCTTGCTCCCTTCCCCATCCATTTGCGCCCAGAGTCCCCAGTGCGCGGCGGGGTGGGTCCAGATTCGACTATCACAAAACCGACGTAATCCCGCGGGTGGGCCCAGATTCAACAATCAAGTGAGTCCGAACTCGCTTGACAAAGACACCCAAGCGCTGTTGCCGACACCTGTCTCGTCGGGGATGCGGCATGGGGGTCCTTCATTCGGCCCGGAGTTCTGCGCTGGGAGAGGCTCGCCGGCTTCGTTCAGGTTGACAGCATGCTCAACAACCTGTCAATTCTGACGCGCCCGGCCGATGCCATTTGGCGCTACAGTCGGACTCATGCCCGACTGGATCTATCACACCCTCAATCAGCCCGTGCTGTTCGCCCTGCCCGCGCGCATGGCCCGCGACCTCGCGCTGGGCGTGATGGGCGGGCTGGCCCATATCGGGCCAGGCCGAGTCGCGATCGACACCCTCGGTTATATGCACCCCGACCCGCGCCTGGCGGTCGAGGCGCTCGGCCTGCGTTTCGCTTCGCCGATCGGGCTCGGCGCGACGCTTGACCCATCTGGCCGCGCCTCTCAGGCGTTCACCCGCTTTGGCTTCGGGTTCATCGAGGTCGGCCCGCTCGCCCTGGTGGCGCGCGGCGACGCCCTTTCGGCCGGCCGCGACACCCACGCGCGGGCGCTGATCTTGCCCGATCCTGGGGCCGCGCTGGCGGTTGGGCGGGTCCTGGGCGGTCCCGCCCGCCGGGCGAGAGGGTCCGTCCCGATCTTGGCCGCCCTTGCTCCCGTCACCATGAGTGAGAGCCCCGCGCTGGCCGCCGCAGCCACAGGCGGCGCCGACGCGCTCATCCTCGATCCTCCGGCCGGAACTTGGGACAAACCGTTGGCCGTCTGGACTAGGATGATCGCGGACACGTGCGCCGTGGCTGGGTCCACCCCGCTCCTGCTGCGCGTCCGGCCGGCCAACCTCGACCCGGATCTGGCCCGCCTGGATGCCGCCCTCGCCAGCGGGATCGCTGGCTTTGTCGTCGACGCGACGGATGATCAGCGCGCCGGTCCGGCCGACCTCCCGCGCGCCCTTGCGCTCACGCGGGCGCTGCGCGCGCGCTACCCCGGCATCGTGTTGATTGCGTCGGGCGGAATCGGCGAGCCCGCCGACGCGCTGGCGCTGTTCGAGGCGGGCGCGACTCTTATTCAAATCGACGCGGGGATGGTCTTCGGCGGACCCGGCCTGCCCAAGCGCATCAACGAGGCGGTCCTGCATGCGCGCGTCGGCGTGGGCGGATCGCTGAGCCGAGGGCCGTGGCCGGCCTTGGCCTGGCCCTGGCTGGCCCTGCTCGGCCTCGGCATGCTGGCCGGCGCCGCGCTGACCGGCGTGATCGCCGCCACCCGGGTTGTGCTGCCCTACGACGAGGCGCTGACCGGCCTGACCCGCGAGGCATTGGCCGCAATCAATCCGAATCTGCTCCCGTTTATGAGCCACGACCGGATGTCGTTGGCCGGATCGATGCTGGCCACGGCCATCCTGTATCTGGCCCTCAGCGTCGAAGGCGTTCGTCATGGTGAAAGATGGGCCTACCACGTTGTGCTAATTTCGGCCGGAGCCGGCTTCTTCACCAGTTTTTACTTTCTGGGTCACGGCTACTTCGATCCGCTCCACGCGTTCACCAGCGCGGTGCTGCTCCAGTTTTTGATCGCCGCCATCCGCGGTCGGATGGGAGCCTGGCGTCTGCGCGCGGCCCCCATCCGGCGCGAGACCACCGCCTGGCGGGCTGGGTTGTGGGGTCAATTGCTGCTAATCGCGCACGGCGCCGGCTTGCTCGGCGCCGGAGCGTATATCTCCTACGTTGGCCTCACGCAGGTCTTTGTGCCGGAGGATCTCCACTTTCTGGCCACGACCGGCGAGGCGCTGCGAAATGCGGGCGCCCATCTTGTTCCGCTGATCGCCCATGACCGGGCGGCGCTCGGCGGGATGTTGATCGCGGCCGGGCTGCCCTTCATGTTGATCCCAATGTGGGGATTCCGGGCCGGTCAGGCCTGGCTGTGGCGAGCGCTCCTCGCCGCCGGGCTGGCCGGATATGGGGTCGCCATCTGTGTTCATCTGCAGGTGGGCTACACCGACCCGCTCCATTTGGCGCCCGCGCTGGCCGGCCTCGCGGCGCTTTTGGGTGGGTTGGGGCTCAGTTGGCGGGCGGTGGGGCGGATTACCGCCTGACCGCAGACAGCAGACCGAGGACCGCCGCCCGCTGTCACTTCGCGCAAGCCGGGCAGGCCAGCGCGCCCGCGCGGCTGAAGACAAAGCCGAACGTCGAGCGGCCGCAGGACGGGCAGACCGCGGCATCCAGTCGTTGGACGGCAACGTCCCAGGTCAGGTCCAGCGTCGCGCTTTGGTTCTTCGGCCCCAACAGCCTGACCCGGACCAGCAGGCGCGGTTGGGTCACCAGCATCACATTGAGTAGCTTGACCGTTACGCTGAGGGTCATCTTGCGCTTCATCTCGCCAGTCTGAGCCTGCTCTTCGCGGTCAAGCGTCGCCCGCTGGGCGGCAAAACGGGCAGAGTCCTCGGGCTCGCGGCTGCGCCCATTCCGCGCGTCCAACTCGGCCCGCGAATCGTCAAAATAGCGCTTGATCCGGCCCGTCTCGCGCAGCATCAGCCGTTGCGGTTCAGCCAGCCGGGTGTGCGCGCTGACGGTGATCGCGCGCAGCGCCTCCTCGCGCGCCTGGGCATACGCGCGCGGGAGCGGGATCGACGCGGCGTCGGGGAACGCGCTCTCAGGTTGCGCGCCGACCCGGGCGCGCCAGCCGCTCTTCGATCTGTCGCGCCGGACGGCCATAGCGCAGGTCCACCCCGGCCGAATAGGTCTCCTGCACTTTCTCGTCGCTGATGTAGGTCGCCTGAAACTGCCACAGCGCCGAGGTGTAGTGCAGGGGGCGCTGGGAGACCAGCTCGAGCGTCATGCCCTCGCCGAGTTCGAGGCTGCGCTGGATCAGACCGCGCAGGCCATGCGGCTTCAGGTTGAACCCGCTCAGATACACCCGCGTCATCCGGTTGCCGGTCTGGGCCTGCTCGAAGATATGGTCCAGGAGGGGATTCCCAAAGACCAGCAGTTGCGCGTCCGGGTAATCGGCGAGGGCCTCGGCATCAAACGTGACGCGCGCGGGCGCCTCATCGTCGGTCCCGCGCAAATCCAGCGCTCGGTTGACCGCCCCGGGCAGCATCACGTCGTAGACCTGCGGCTCGACCGGCTCGAACACGCCGGCGGCGTGATCGACATAGTCGAGGAAGAAAGATTCCAGGGTGGGCGCGCTCATCCTCAGTCCTGGGCCTCAAACTTGTTGGCGAACAGCTTGTCCTCGATTTGCACCTGGTCGAGATAGGCCTGCTTGGCGGCGACCATCTGCTCGCCCAGCGCGTCGATGCGGGCGCTGAAGTGCGCGTCGTCGTCGGCCTGCACCCACAGGTCCAGGACGACGTCTTCAAGCTCGCGCTCGTCGGTCGCTTCCATGTTCCCGAGGATCATCTCAACCTCGCCGACCACAAGCTCGAACAGATTGATCTTGGCTTCCAGCACGCGCAGCACATCGGCCTCGATCGTGCCGGTGTTGACCAGATTGAACACCCGCACATCGCGGGTCTGGCCGATCCGGCTGAGGCGCCCGATGCGCTGCTCGATGCGCATGGGATTCCATGGCAGATCGAAGTTGCACAACGCATGACAGAACTGCAGGTTGCGCCCTTCACTGCCCGACTCGGTGCTCACCAGGATGCGCGCGACGCCCTGGAACGCGCGGACCGCGGCTTCCTTGTCCATCCGGCTCATCCCGCCGTGGAATTGAACGACGCGCTCGCCGGCCTCGCTCAACGTCCGGCAGATCGCCTCCTGCGTCCGGCGGAACTTGGTGAAAACCAGCAGCTTGTCATTCCACTCCCGCGCGATCCGGCGCAATGCCTCCAGCTTGACGTTGGGGTCATTCTCGGCCAGAGCCGCCAAATGCCGAAGGCCGTCGCGGTTGGCCCGGTTGGCGCCCTCCGCCATCCGCAGCAGGGTGTCGTGGGCGGCAAAGGAGGAGCTCCCCAGCTCGCGCTGCAGGGTGATCAGAGCCATGCGCGACAAACCGCCGCTGGCGCGGGCGGGCGCCGTCTCGTCGGACAGGGCGCGCAGGCGCGGCTTGACAAAGGCCACCACACTTTCGTAGAGCGCCCGTTCATCAGGCGAAGGATGAAGCTGCAGTGTTTGGGCATACCGGCGGGTCAATCCCACTGAAACACTTGAGCGCCGGTTGCGGACCATCGCCTCGCCGAGCAGGCCATGGAGCTGGTCAAGATTTCGCGGCAGAAGCTTGTCGTTCTTGTCCACAAACTGTTCCTGGAACTGTTTGGCGGTGCTGAGCAGGCCTGGTTGTAGCAGGGTGACCAGATTGCGGAGTTCCTCGAGGTTGTTCTGAACCGGCGTCGCTGTGAGCAGGAGCGCTTATTTCTTGCGCAATCCGTTGGCCAGCTTCCACAGAACGGTGTTCCGGTTGCGGAAGTGATGGGCCTCGTCGATGATGACCATGTCCCAATCCTGGGCGGTGACAAGCGAACGATACGGCTCGCGCCGGACCTTGTGATACGAAGCGATGATGCGCTCATGTTTCGCCCAGGCCTCGTCGCCATCGGCCCGGAAGGCCTCGTCGTCGCTGCCGATCAGGCTGATGCCGAAGTTTCGCCCAAGCTCGGCCCGCCATTGCTCGACCAGCGACGAGGGCGTCAGCACCAGCACCCGCCGGACGAGTTTGCGCATCAGCAGCTCGAGCAGGATTATCCCGGCCTCGATCGTCTTTCCAAGACCCACCTCATCGCACAGCAGCGCCCGTCCGTGGAAGCGCCGCAACACCGTCCGCGCGGTTTTGAGCTGATGGGGATACGGCTCCACCTCGCGCAGCATGGGTAGACTGAGGAGTTCGTCGAAACCGGGAGAGGACGCAAACAACGCAGCCTGGCGGGCAAGATTGAAGGCCTCTTGCGGCGCGCACATCTGCGAATACACGGCCGCATCGTCGGCGGTGAAGGCAATCCGCACGTTTCTCTCGGTCACGATCTCCGCGCCGGGGGCCTGGGCCGGCCCCGGCGCGCTCACCATGCGGAAGATTGGCGGCGCGACCTGAGCCAGTACAAGGTAATCGGCGCCGGGTGTGTGCGGCGGCCAGCGCCGTCCCGCCGGCAAGACAAGCGCGTGCCGATCAGCATCGTAGTGGGCGGAGACGTCCTCGGACAGGATGCCACGAATGCGAGCCGTCTCGTCCGGATCGAGCGCCACATCCCAGGCCGCGCTCAGCGGGAGCGCTGCGCCGCCGCCCGCCGCCCGCCGCCCGCAAGGCGTCCCCGATTTCCCAGCGGTCTCCGATATCCGCTAGGGTCGCAAGCGAAGGCACGCCGGGCATTATCCGCGCAAACTCAACGGGCATCGGCACTCGGGCGATGTTGCCGACATTGGCTCTGCCGGGCAAGCGTCACAGGCATCCTTCACTCGGCCTTGAGGCGCATGCCGGAATAGGCTCGGCGGTTTCGTTCAGGATGACAGCGAGAGCGCGCCGAGTGTATACTGAGTGTGTATTCACCTGCCACGGTTCGGAGACACGCCATGCAACGCCTGAACTTCACCCTTGACGATTCCACGGTCGAGCTGCTCGAGAGCCTGTCGGCTGGCTATTACGGCGGCAACAAGTCGCAGACCGTTCGGGCGGCGCTCGAGAGCCTGGCCACCCATACCCGCCACATGGGCTGGGTAATTACCGGCTACACCACCTTCGTGCTCGACAGGCCCGAGGCCTGCCACTCGTGCGGCGAGCGCCACCGCAAGGGCGAGATGCTCTATCGCCCGGTCTTCGAGCGCGGGGCCGGGGCTCAGGCCCTTAACAGCCTGCCCAAGACGCCCTGGCTCGCGTGCTCGACATGCGTGGAGACCGGCCGATAACCCCCTCGCCCGATGAACACGAAACGTTTGGCTGGTCTGGCTGGCGCGTTTGCCGCCCTCACGCTCGGCGCGTGTAGCGCCGCGGCGCCAATCACCACGCCAACCCAGGCCGCGCCGGGCGCCGTTCGCGCCAGCAAGCCGCTCACGCTCGTGGCCAGCTCGCCCATCGTCAAGGATCTGGTCATCAATCTCATCGCCGGCATCCAGGACGTCAGCGTGACCAGCCTGGTCCCCCTCGGCGGCGACCCGCACGAGTTCGAACCGTCCCCCGCCGACGTCAAGACAATCGGCGGCGCCAGCGCCCTCATCGTCGCCGGCGCGCAGTATGAAGATGCGTGGCTGACGAAACTGCTCGCCAATGCCGGCGGCAAACGGCCCGTCATCGAAGCTGCGGCGGGCATCCCGCTCAATCCCATCGACAAGGCCTTCAATGCCGAGTTCGACAACGACCCGCATGTCTGGATGGACCCCGTCCGCTGGCAGCAAGCCGCCGCAAACGTCGCAATAGGCCTGGCCGCCCTCGATCCCGCCATCGCCGGCGCGGTCAACGCCAATGCCGCCGCCTACCTGGCGAAGCTCAAAGACCTCGACGCGTTCGTCGCCGCCGAGACGGGAAAACTGCCCGCTGCCCAACGGGTCCTGGTTACCACCCATGATGCGATGGGCTACTACGCCGGGCGCTACGGCTTCAAGGTCATCGGCGCGGTGATCCCGGGCAGCAGCAGCGCGGCCGCACCCTCGGCGCTAAGCATCAAACGCCTGGTCGATCTGATCAAAGCCAGCAAGGTCAAGGCCGTATTCACCGAGGCCGGCATCAACCCCAGGCTGACCGAAACCGTTGCCCGCGAGGCCGGTATCACCGTTGTCGACGCGCTCTACATCGACACGCTCAGCGACGCGAAGGGCCCTGCCCCAACCTATGTCGATCTGATCCGCCACAACACGACCACCATCGTCAACGCTCTGAAATAGCATGCCGCCTCTGCTCTACACACGCCATATTCATACCGACGACATGTCGTCGATCGCCCACGCGATCTGCGTGTCGAATCTGTCCTTCACCTATCCTGGCCGGCCCCGGCCCGCCCTTGAGCGGATTAGTCTATGCATCGATCAGGGCGAGCGGGTGGCCCTGCTCGGTCCGAATGGCGCGGGCAAGAGCACGCTCCTCAAACTCGTGGCCGGGCTGCTCCACCCGCCTGATCCTGAGATGATCCAGGTCTTCGAGACCCCGATCGACACCTGCCACCCGCACACCTCCTTTCTCGCCCAACGCACGGATGTTGACTGGCGCTTCCCGGTCACCGTCCGCGACGTTGTGATGATGGGCCGCTACTCGCACCTGGGCTGGTTTGCCCGCCCGGCGCAGGCTGACACGAGCGCGGTGGACGACGCGCTGGACCGGGTCGGTCTGCGGGCCATGGCCGGCCGATCGATCGGCGACCTCTCCGGCGGGCAGCAACAGCGCGCCTTTCTGGCCCGCGCAATCGCCCAGCAGGCCCGCCTGCTGCTCCT
>JBKJQK010000423.1:0-2815 GCA_046594095.1 Anaerolineae bacterium
TCGCGGCCGGCAAAATTCTGGCCGTCCCCGGCAGCCGCGGAAGCTCAACAACGACGGCGGTTCTGCTTGAGGCGATCCGGGCCGGCACTGCGCCAGCCGCTATCGTCACAATCGAGACCGACTTCTTCTTTGCGCTTGCTTCGGTTGTGGCCGAGGAGATGTTTGGGCTGCGTGTGCCGCTCTTCTGTGTTTCCCCCTCATTGTTCGCCGACCTCGTGACGGGCGACACGGTGGCAATTGTGGGGGAGGCCGCTGCAAAAGAGTTGGGCGCTCACGAGGGGGGAGATGCCTAAATATGTCAACGATCCAGTCTGAGCACTTTGTCAAGGCCCTGTATTCCGTACTCGGAGAAACATTCGAACGCGTCGAGGGTCACTACCTCGATGCGGGCAACTCCCTGTTCGAGACACTCGCCGGGATTTCCGCGGCGGAGGCCTCGATCCCTGTCGGCGGCAAGTGCGCGACTCTGGCGGCCCAGGTCAAACATACGGCTTGCGCCTACCACCTGGGCGAGATTCGCCAGGCGCTGTGTAGCCTGCGACCCGGTTAGCCGTCAGCGGCGCGCCCGAAGCCGCAGCCGCACGGGCCGGTCCGGATTCAGCGTGATCATCGGCCGCAGCCCGATGGGGTCGCCGTCGACCGCCGTGATGGTAGCCCGCTGGGCGAAGGTGGCCAGAATGATCTGGGCCTCCATCAGCGCGAACTGGTTCCCAATGCAGGTCCGCGGACCTGCGCCAAATGGGATGTAGGCGCCCCTTGGAATGGCGCGCTCTCGGTCGATCGCAAAACGGGCTGGATCGAACCTTTCCGGATCTTTGAACGCGCGCGGATCCCGGTGCGCGGTAAATGGGCAGACCATCACCCAGGCGCCGGCCGGGATGCGGTATTCACCAAGGTGAACGCTCTGGCGCGCCTCGCGGCCAATCACAAACGCGGCCGGATACAGGCGCATCGATTCCTTGAAGACTTGCAGGGCCAGGGGAAGCCCGGGCAGGTCGCCGAACGCGATCCTGCGCTGGCCTGCGGTGGCATCAACCTCGTCGCGCAAGTGTTCGCCCACCTCCGGGTTCCGGGAAATCAGGTGAAGTGTCCACGCAAGCGCTGTCGCGACGGTCTCGTGGCCAGCCACGATCAGCGTGATGGCCTCATCGCGGACCTCGTCATCCGACAATCTGCTGCCGTCACTCTCTCTAGCGCCGAGGAGCATTCCAAGAAGATCGCCCTGGTCACTCGCGGAGGCGCGCCGAGCCCGGACCATTTGCCGCACAAACCGGTCCACTCGCCCAATGGCGGCCAGCCCGCGCGCCTTGCCTGGGAAGAACCGATCGAGCAGGGGAAGCGAAACCCGGCCTGATTTCTGATTGATGTACTCCAGCGCGGTTTCGACATCCTCACTGAGGCCGGGCGCCTCGCGCGCGAAATCAGTATCGAAAAGCGTGCGGCCGATGATTTGCAGGGAGAGCGCCTTCAACGCCGGCAGCGCGTCGATCTCTTCACTCGCCGCCCAGCGTGTGACCCCTTCATCGGCCAGTTTTGCGATCACGTCGGCGTAGGCGCCGATCCGACGATGCTGAAACGCCGGCGCGACCAGGCGCCGATGACGGCGCCAGAGCGCGTCCTCATTGATGAGCAGCCCTTCTCCGGTTAGCGCCCGGATGAATCGGACTGCCGGCATCTTGCGGAAGTCGTCGGCCTGGTCGACCAGGACGCGCTGGACGAGATCGGCCCGGTTGACCGAAATGATCCGCACCGGGCCAGCCCGGAACTCGGCGACGTCGCCGGCCGCCTGGCTCAACGTCAGCAAGAATCCACTCGGGTTCTTGAGCACGCTGACGAGCGCCCGCGGATCGGATCGTATCGGCGAAGGTGGCGGCGATCCGGGTATGAGGGGCAGGGCGGTCATGTGAGCGGGATTGGCGCGCCTCAGTTCATGCGCGCGATCTGGCCGGCCAAATTGCTGGCCAGGTCATAGGCGGCCTGCGTGTCCTCCGACGGAGGCGCCAGCGCAATATAACGTTCAAATGCATCAACCGCGCGGCGCCGCTGCTTCTGTCCGGCCAGGAGCAGCCCCAGATTGCGCCATTCGGCGGCGTCGTTCGAATTCAGCGCAATCAGCCGCTCAACAACGCAAACGGCGCGCCTGCCGTCGTTTCGGGCGGCGTAGGCCGATTTGAGGTTGTTCAGAATGCGCGTCAGAATGTAGCGCGGGCCAACGGGTTCCAGAAAGGCCGGATTGAACGGGAGCCGCCCGCCCGTGATCGTGCGCACTCTCTCGGCGCAGTCGGCCATGGTCATTGGGACTCCCCGGTTGAATGGATCGATAAAGACGGGCTCGGTATCGCCCGCGCCAGACGCGCGAATAATGAAGTGGCCTGGCAGGCCAATCCCGACGGCGGACAGTCCCATGCGGCGCGCCACTTCGAGGTACACAACCGACAGGGTGATGGGGATCCCCACCCGGCGCTCCAGGACTTGATTCAAAAAGCTATTGCGCGGGTCGCCGGGATCGGATGCGTTTCCGGTGAAGGCCTCATCACGAAACAAAAAGCCGGCCAGCTCAAGCGGGTCGATCGGCTGGGATCCGAATCGCGCAACGGCCCGCGCCGCCAGGGTATCGAGCATCGGCAGATACCCGGCGGGGGTTGCCCGCGGGTATTCAAAAGCGCCCAGAGCCAGAAACGCCTGGCCAAGATCGATGTCGCCCCTGGCGGGGTCAATCTCACGGCGAAACCGATCTAGTTCATGGTCTTGGCTTGTGGCGGTTGGCATAATCAAACCGGGATAACCCGCCTGCGAAACCCACGCAAACCAGTCC
>JBKJQK010000505.1:0-6201 GCA_046594095.1 Anaerolineae bacterium
GCGCCGAGCAGGGCGGCCCGGACGGTAATGCTGCGATCGCTGGGGGGGCGGAGCTGGCCGGCCAGGCGGGCGGGCGCGCTGAGGGTCTCATTCATTTGGGGTAGTGGGCGCGCCTGACGGCGGCGGCGGCGCTGAGGAAGGCCCGCAGTCCGGCCTCATCGCCGCGCTCGATCAGGGCGCTGAGCTGATCCAGCGAGAACTGCGCTTCGCGGATGGCGGCGACGAGCGGGCCTGGGTTGGTGAGCAGGATATCGGTCCACATGGTGACGTCGCTGGCGGCGACCCGGCTGGTGTCGCGGAAACCGCCGGCCATGACCTCCCAGACTTCGGGCCGCTCGGCGCCAAACTGGGCGGTGGCGGTGACCAAAGCGAGGGCGAGTGCGTAGGGCAGGTGGCTGGCAAAGGCGAGCAGCCGGTCATGATCCTCGGCGGCGATATCGCGCGGCCGGGCGCCGACGAACTCGGCCAGCCCGCGGACCTTCGCATAGGCAGCGGTGGTGGTGCGGGCGGTCCGGGTGAGGATCCAGGGCGCGTTCACGTACAGCGTCGCCTCGGCTGCGTCAAGGCCGGACGTCTCCTTGCCGCACATCGGGTGGCCGCCGA
This sequence comes from Anaerolineae bacterium, assembly GCA_046594095.1. Taxonomy (GTDB): domain Bacteria; phylum Chloroflexota; class Anaerolineae; order J036; family Brachytrichaceae; genus Brachythrix. The sequence continues at coordinate 604 of JBKJQK010000505.1, forward strand.
TGGCGCTTAGGCGTTCCGGGAGGGCGTCCATCGCAGCCACGATCGACGACTTGGTGCTGCCCATGTCGGTGATCGTCGCGCCATCGGCGCACCATTCGCCGCACGCGGCGATCTGCTCGATCAGCAGGCGGGCAGGCGTGGCCAGGATCACCAGCTCGGGGTCGCGCACGCCCTCGGCAAGATCGGTTGTGGCCGCATCCACGACGCCCCGAGCCAGGGCCGCGTCACGGGTGGCTTCGCTCCGTGAGACGCCGGTGATGCGGCCCGGGTAGCCGCGGGCTTTGAGGGCCAGGGCCAGCGACGCGCCCATAATGCCGATCCCGACGATGGTGATGCGATCAGGTAGGTTCACGGCGCTCGATTGTATGGCACGACATCATGTTAATTCGACATCCCAGAACCGGCTCTCCCAAGGGAGGAACGTCATCGCCCGCGAAGGCGGGTGATCCACACTTTAGGCCGCTCAGGTTCCATGCCTAACGGTCGGTTTGTGCCGGGCTCTTTTGTGGATCACCCGCTTCCGCGGGTGATGACGTTCCTTTGGAATGTTTCTGGTGGGTGTGTCCGGCTCAGAGGGCAGACGCGCGGCGTTAACTTGCGATGCTGCGGTCTACTGCCTCCGCCACCCGCCGGAGTTGTCCGACAAGTTCGGCGTAGGCTTTGGGCGTCAGCGACTGCGCGCCGTCGGACAGGGCCTTGCTGGGCTGGGGGTGAACCTCGATGATGAGCCCGTCCGCGCCGGCCGCAACCGCGCCTTTGGCCACCGCTGGCACATACTCCCATTTCCCCGTGCCATGGCTCGGATCGACGATGACGGGCAGGTGGGTGAGCTCGTGCAGGACCGGCACGGCGTTAATGTCGGTCGTGTTGCGGGTGTACTTCTCGAAGGTCCGAATCCCGCGCTCGCACAGCATCACGTTGTAGTTGCCGTGGCTCATGATGTATTCGGCCGCCATGAGCAATTCCTCCATCGTCGCGCTCATTCCGCGCTTGAGCAGGACCGGCTTCATGCTGTAGCCGACCGCGTGCAGGAGCGAATAGTTCTGCATATTGCGCGCGCCGATCTGCAGGATGTCGGCGTAGCTCGAGACGAGAAGGACCTGCTCGGGCGCCATCACCTCAGTGACGACCGCCATGCCGGTCCGGTCACGGGCCTCGGCCATCCACTGCAACGCCTTTTCGCCGTGGCCCTGAAACGAATAAGGCGAGGAGCGCGGCTTGAAGGCGCCGGCTCGCAGGATGGTCGCCCCCGCCTCGCGCACGGCCGCGGCGGTCTCGAGCACCTGTTCCCGGCTCTCAGCCGCGCACGGGCCGGCCATCATCACCACGCCCTTGCCGCCGATCTCGTGGGTCCTTGCGCCGACTTTGATCGAAATGATCGTGTTTTCCTTCTTAAAGTCGCGGCTGGCGAGCTTGTATGGCCGCAGGATCGCGACCACCCGCTCGACCCCGTCCAGCACTTCGAGCTGCTCGCTGTCGATCGGGCGTTCATCGCCGACCATCCCGATGATGGTGCGCTCCTCGCCCTGAGACAGATGGGCGCGCATGCCCTCACCCTCGATCTTGCTGACGACTCCGGCGATTTCCTGGGCGCTCGCGCCCGCCTTCATGATGATGACCATGGGCTAAATCTCACGGTCCATCGCCTCGGCGATCCGCCGGGCCTGTTTGACCAGATCGTGAAACGCCTGCGGGGTCAACGACTGGGCGCCATCCGAGACGGCCTTGCTGGGGTCGGGGTGGACCTCGATGATGAGGCCGTCGGCGCCGGCTGCGATCCCGGCCCGCGCGGCTGCGGTCACATACTCACTCTTGCCGGTGGCGTGGCTGGGGTCCACGACGACGGGCAGATGGCTCAGGCGCTTGAGGACGGGCACGGCGTTGATGTCGAGGGTGTTGCGGGTGTAGGTCTCGAAGGTCCGGATTCCGCGCTCGCACAGCATGACGTTGTAGTTGCCGCGGGCCAGGATGTACTCGGCGGCCATGAGCAGCTCTTCCATCGTCGCGCTCATCCCGCGCTTGAGAAGGACCGGGCGCATGCTCTCGCCCACCGCGTTGAGCAGCGCGTAGTTCTGCATGTTGCGCGCGCCGATGTGCAGGACGTTGGCGTATTGCGAGACCAGGCCGACCTGCTCGGGCGCCATGACCTCGGTCACAATCGCCAGCCCAGTGACGTCGCGCGCCTCGGCCATCCATTTCAGGGCTTCTTCACCGTGGCCCTGGAAAGAATAGGGCGACGTGCGCGGCTTGTAGGCCCCGCCGCGGAAGGCCCGCGCGCCGGCTTCCTTGACCGCCCAGGCGCTCTCAAGCACCTGTTCGCGGCTCTCGCACGCGCACGGCCCGGCGATCAGGACGATCCGCTTGTCCCCGCCGACGTTGACGGCGCTGCCATTGCTGCCGATGAGGGTGACGGCCGAGTCCTCCTGGCGGAACTCACGGCTGGCCAGCTTGTATGGCTTGAGGATGGGCTGGATGAAATCGACCCCGGCCATCGTCTCGAAGAAGGATTTGTCGACCGGGCGGTCGTTACCGACCACGGCGATGACGGTCCGCTCCTCGCCGTAGATCGGGTGCGACTTGAGCGCCATCGAATCGATGCGGGAGATAACGCCCCCGATTTCGGCCCCGCTGGCGCCGGGTTTCATGATGATGACCATTGACATGACTCCGTGTGTTATTCCTGGGAGAAACAAAAAGAGGGCGCGGAGCTTACTTGCTCCGCGCCCTCTTTTGATTCGCCGTGTGTTCGTCCGGCTTATCGCGAGGTCATCGCGTGGCTAAGTAAGCTCTTTTTGGCTTCGCCAAAATAGCTGTCATACCAATAGCCCGTAAACGAGAAGACCTTGCGCATCTGCCTGAGGTCGCGACTCTACCGGATTCGGGCGGGGATGTCAAGGGCGAGATTGTTCGGCCCCGCCCGGGGCCGATGCGTCGGCCGAACCGTCGCTCAACATGAACGAAGCCTCTTGCCCGTCTACCGACCTGCTCCGATCCAGTCTCAAGGAACGTCATCACCCGCGAAAGCGGTGTGCTCGACAAGTAGCCCCGTTGGATATCTGAATCGATCCCGGCAAACGCGATGGTGGGCCGCGGGCTAGCGGTCCTACCGCCAGGAGGGACGATCGGGCCGGCACCGGTTTAGCGGTCAGATCACTCCCGGGCGGGGTATGTCACCAATGGCCCGGCTTCGCGATGGCGTCGTTCGGGATCAAGTCTGCCGCGCAACGGAACGCATGCGCCCGTGGAGCGTATGCATTCCTTTGGACATCCGGGCCAGCACAAGGAGTATTTCCTGGTCACGACCCCCGACGGCACGCAGTACCGCTTTGGGGGCGAGATCGAGCCGGAGACGAATGTCGACCAGGACTCGGCCTTTTATGCGCCGATGTATGACCTGACCTTGTGCGCGGCCGTGGCCGGAAAGCTGTGCAACAAGACCTGGCAGTGGAACCTGGACCGGGTGCAAGACACCGATGGAAACGTGGTCAGCTATTTCTATGAGCAGGAGTTGAACTACTATGCGGCCAAGAGCGCCTACAATGCCGTTACGTATCGGCTACCGTATGTCCGGGCCGGGAATGTGGCGCGGATCGAATACTCTAAGCGCAACGGGGTGAGCACATGGCCGCATGCCCGGGTGCTGTTCGGGACGGAGCTGCGATGCTCGAATCCCACCCAGGCCAGCAACTGCGTCTGGCCAGCCAACTTCATCGACACGCCCAGCGATCTGGCCTGCTTGGCCACGGGCACGTGCGCCAAGGGGTATCCGACCTACTGGACCCAGCGCCGGTTGAATCATGCGCGGACCCAGACCTGGGACCAGGCTACATCGGCCTGGACGACAGCGGGCTACTATGAGTTTGAATACAGCTTCCCAAGCAATGTAGCCGGGTCAATCGCGAAACTGGTGATGACCAGCATTACCCAGCGCCCGGGCGGGGCGTATGAGCGGAGCGCCTTCAGCCAGATCGAGGCCGAGGACTACACAGACCAGTCCGGAACGCAACTTGAGGCATCTGATGATGTGGGCCGCGGGAAACACGTGGCGTATATCGGCGCCGGCGACTATCTCATCTTCAAGAATGTCGATTTTGGCGGCAGCGCGCTGGGTTTGCTCATCCGCGCATCCAATGGCACGGCGGCCAATGGCACACTCGAGTTTCGGATCGACAGCCAGAGCGGCCAGGTCCTGGCGGGATTTACCGTACCGCCCACCGGCGGGTGGCAGACCTTCAACTTCTACGCGACGGGGGTGACGGGGGTCTCGGGCGTCCACGACCTGTATGTGCGCTTCACCGGCGGGAACATGAATCTAAACTGGTTCCGTTTTACCCCGCCTAACGGTCTGCCGGGGTTGCCTTCCACGACGTTTGATTTCAAGTGGCTGGACAACCGCAAGGATGTCGCGGGCGGGGTCATCTCTCAAACGCTGGCGCGGGTGATGACGGTGACGAACGGGCTGGGCGGGCAGACGGTGTTCTCGTATGGCCAGTCACATCCGTGCCCGTCGCCGTATCCGTCATGGGTACGCTCGCAGTATGACTGTTTTCCGGGTTACTACGCCAACGACGCCGGAACCGAGGCGGGCAGCATCGTCTTCAACAAATGGAAGGTGCTCAAGTTCACCCGCCAGGACGGCTTCTCGGGCAACCCGGCCGAGGTCTACACCTACACCTACAGCCCGCCGATCTACACCTACAACGATGCGAAAGATGCCCTGGTCTCCAACTACTGGAACGACTTCCGCGGGCACGAGCTGGTGACGGCGACCGACGCGAATGGTGACAAGACCGAGACCCGCTTCTACCGCGGGGTCAACGGCGACCGGACCGGCTCGGGTCCGGCCAACGCCGGGCCGGTGACGTGGTATGTCACGGGCAGCGACGGCATCCAACGCCTGGACTACAAGTGGCTGCGGGGTAAGGCATATGAGACCCGCCGGATCAGCGCGGCGGGCGCGGCCCTGACCCGCGGCGAGACCCAGTTTGTGTATTCGATCACGGCCAGCATCGGGCTGACCGCGGCGTATTTCGTGGCCCCGAACCTGATCACCAATACGTTGTATGGCAGCGCCCAGGCCCCAACCAAGACGACCCAGACCGGCTACACCTACGATCTGTTTGGCAACGTGCTTTTCGAGAAGCAGTTCGGCGACATCTCGACCACCGCCGACGACCGGATGAGCGAGAACGTCTTCATCGACGGGTCCAACGTCGCCTACTCGACGACGGCCTGGATCCTGGACAAGCCGCTCAACAAGAAGCTGTGGCAGGGCACGAGCACCGGCGGAGTGGCCCAACTCAAAGCCTTTACCGAGTACGCCTATGACGGCCTGGCGTATGGGGCGACCCCGGTCAAGGGGAACATGACCGCCTCGCGGAGTTACGCGAAGTTCAACTCGTGGAGCGACTACACCCGCTACGAGACGACGACCGGCTATGACGGCTACGGCCGGCCGGTCACGGTCACCGACGCCAACGGGAACACAACGAACACCGCCTACCACCTGACGTATGGCTACCCGCAGACGGTGACCCTGCCGGCCGCCCAGGGGGGCCAGCCGCGGATGCAGTCGGTGACGGTGGTCGATCCAAACTG
>JBKJQK010000159.1:0-3755 GCA_046594095.1 Anaerolineae bacterium
TGGGCCTTCACGTCCACGACCTCGCCCATGAAGTAGCGGGCCAGATCCACCAGGTGAATCGGGTTGTCAACCAGGTAGGTGTACTCCTCGGGATACAGCCCGCCGCCGACCACGAACGTGCCATAGAAAGATGACAACGGGCCAAAATCGGACGAACCGATTCTGGCCTTGGCCATCCTATACGCCGCGGCGTGGGTTCAGCCCTTCACTGCGCCGGCGGTCAGCCCGGCGATGAAGGAGCGCATTGTCACCAGAAATAGGACCAGCATCGGGATGGCGGCGATGACGGCGGCGGCCATGCCCGCGCCGGGCTCAGGGCGGGAGAAGTCGTTAAAGTAGATCAGCCCGGTGACGGCCGTGCGGGCCTCGTTCGAGTTGGCGACCAGGGATGGCCAGGCATAGTCGTTCCAGATCTGCCAGACCTGGAAGATCGCCATCGCGCTGATGATCGGCCAGGAAAGCGGAATGGCGATACGGATGTACTCCACGAAGGCCGACGCCCCATCGACCTTGGCCGCGTCAAACATCTCCTGGGGCAGCTCCTCAAAAAAGGTCCGCAGCACGACCAGGGTAAAAACCTGCTGGGCGGCATAGGGCAGGATCAGCGCCATCAGTGTGTTCTGAACCTTCAGGTTGATGATGAGAACGTAGTTGGGCACCAGCAGGACTGTGCCGGGCACAAACAGCAGAATCCCAACGAGAGAAAACAACACATTCCGGAACGGGAAGTCGTGGCGCGCAAAAACGTAGGCGCTCAGCGAGGCCATGAACAGGTTGGCGCTCACCGCGGCGGTCGCAACAATGATGTTATGAGCCAGCGGATCGCGCATGAAGGCCCAGGCCATCTCGTAATTCTTCCATTCGAGGGGGAAGGACAGGCCGATGGGCTGGTTGATGAATTGATAGGTGTCCTTGAGCGAAAGCGCAAGCAGCGTCAGCACCGGCACAAAAGTGAAGGTCGCCAGCAGCACAAGCACGGTGTGGATGAAGGCCTGTCCGCCGTCAAATCGGAAACGCCGGCGAATCATGATTGCCTCCCCCGATTTTGCTCATTCCTCGCAATTCTGGCTCGCACGGCAAAGTTGATGAAAGTCAGCGCGATCATGACGACAAAAAGGACCGAGCCGATGGCCGAACCATAGCCCAGATCGAGGTCATCCCGGATCGCCCGATACATCTGCAGGCCCGGCACCAGCGTCCCAGCCGTGCCAGGCCCTCCGTTGGTCATGATCAGCGGTGCGTCAAACGAGCGCAGGTAGAAGATGAACGTCAAGATGATGAGGAGAATAATTTGCGGGCGGACGAGCGGCAATTCGACCGAGAAAAAGCGCCGGATCGGGCCGGCGCCATCGACCTTCGACGCATCGATGATTTCGCCCGGGATGGATTGCAGCGCAGCCAGATAGATCAGGAAGTTCAACCCGGCCACCCAGGGAAAGCCGACCGCGATGATGGCGGGCAGGGCGGTGTTGATATCGCCCAGCCAGATTCGAGTCCAACTGCCGAGGCCGATCGCGCGCAGCAGGAGGTTGAACCCTCCGTCGATGCCGTAGAACCAGCGCCAGACGAAAACAACGACTGTGCCGGGCACGACGATCGGCAGCACAAAGATGATCCGCCACAAGTATTGCATCCGGCCGCCGGTGAGTCGGAACACCAACAGCGCGCCCAACAGGGGCATGCTGGAGACGATGACCAGCTGCGAGAGCAGGATGACGGCCATGTTGCGCCAGGCGGCCAGCGCGGCGGTCTCCTCGAACATGCGCTTGTAGTTTTCGAGCCCTATAAAGATGTCTTGCTTGAGGTCCCAGTAGCGGAAGGAGTGCCACAGGCCGGACAACAGCGGCCCGTAGTAGAAGACGATCAGGCTGATAACGGTCGGCAGAATGAGCAGATAGAGGACGCGGCTGCGCCACAGTCTCAGAGCCAGGCGCGCCCAACGTCCTGGCGGCCCGGCGGGTTTGGGATTTGCGGCTGTCATTGCGCTCCGGTCGGGCGATCTTCGAATATGGAGGTGGAAGCGATCACTCCCGGCCCGGCCTGGAGTGATCGCTTCCGATAGTCAGTTGCGACCGTTAGCCTATTTCCAGGTATCGGCCTTCCACTCGGGGTGCTGGCGGACGGCGGTCTCGGCCAGGGTGTCGAGCAGCTTCTGATAGGCGACCAGCGACTGATCCAGCGTCGCTGTCCCTCCCAGATAGTCCTGGAAGATCTTGATCTCGGCCACGGTGCTGGCCTGAGCGAACGAGTTGTTGATGTCCATGAAGCTCGCCCGCGAGGTCGAGGCCGGCGGGTCGATGAACCCGCTGTAGCGCTTGGCCTGCTGCGGGTTGCCGGCGAAGACTTTTTCTGCCGCGGTTCCCGAGACAAAGCACGGCACACTCTGCAGTCCGCACCAGTAGTCGTTGCCCTTCGCGCTCGTGACGTATTGCAACAGATCCAGAGCCAGGTCGAGTCTGCCCTTGTCGACGGTGGTCTTGGGGATGAACAGGAACTGCGAGCCCGCGCCAAGACCGGCGTTGCCAATCCGCTTGGGGGTGCCGCCCTTGAGTGACGGAAGATAGAAGGTCCCCCAATTGAACTTCACGTTCGGATCGCCCTCGATGATCGGCATGTTCAGCCGCACGATCGGATAGAAGGCGACCTTGCCCTGGGTGAACAGGTTGCCCGGAGCGGGTGGCGCCAGGTATCCCTCGTGGAAGTAGGGCGACCAGTCCTTGAATGTGGTGAAGAGGGCCCGAACTCCGGGATCCTTGACATTCCACTTGCCCGTCTTGATGCACCAGGTGGCTTCCTTCTGGTTGATCTGGCCGTCCTTCTTCTCATCCGCCTGTCCATCGCAGGCTTTGATGATGTCGGGCATGAGCTCATCGGTCAGGATGCCGACATACCACGAGAAGACGTAGGCCTCGTTGCCCGCGGTGGGCATGAAGAACGGCTGAATGCCCGCGGCCTTCAGCTTGATCTGGGCATCAACCAGCTCGGCCCAGGTCTTGGGCAGCTTGGTGACGCCGGCCTTCTCGAGCAGGTCCATGTTGTAGAGCACGGCCGTGTCGCCCAGGTCGCCGACAAAGGTTGTGCCGACCATCACGGTCTTGCCGCCGGTCGTCACGCCATCGAGGGCGATGGCCTTGAGCGGGAAGTCATCCTTCCAGGTTGGATTGCTGCTGTATGGGTTGGGCTTGGCCAGATCGGCGGTGAAGTCGTACTGCAGGTCGATATCGATCTGGGCCGGCGAGGGGAAGTACTGCATCACAACATCAGCCAGGGTTTTGGAGCGCAGGTTGGTGGTGATGAAACCAAAGATGTCGGTGACGTTTCCGAGCATGGGCTGCAGGTTGAGCTTGACGTTGGGGTGATTCTTCGCCCACTGCTGCATCAACAGATACATCGTGTAGGACGGATGCTTCGGATCCGCCGCGATGTCGCGCCAGGTGTTGACGACCAGCTCGCCCTTCAGGTCGGGCCGGCTGGCGGCGGTCGCAATGGGGGCCGCCGGACCGGCCGGCGTGGCGGGCACGGCGGTGGCCGCCGGAGCCGCGGGCTTGGGCGTGTCCGCTGGGGCAGCGGGCTTGGGCGCCGTGGTAGCCGCGGGCGCGGCGGCCTGCCCGCACGCGGCGAGCAGCAGGCTGGCACAGATGCCGGCAACCAGCCAGTGTGAACGGCGGGACTTAGCTTTTAAATCTTCCATCGCGGGTATCTCCTTTTGAATCAGCCATTGGATTTCGATATCCTACACTTTCTTTTGAAAACTG
>JBKJQK010000242.1:0-4277 GCA_046594095.1 Anaerolineae bacterium
CAGCCGATGCCCTTGGCCCGCGCCCCGGTGCGCTGATCCCACCAGCTGTACTTCACGGCGTCGGGACGTTTGTGGCGGAAGGTGTCGATCAGCCCGGCACTGAAGAACTCAGCCATCCCTTCCCGCTCTTCGGGCAGGAAGCCCGAGGTTTTGGCGTTCTCCTTTGGGCGGGCCAGATCGATCTCGGCGAAGGCGGTGTTCACGTCGCCGGCGGCGATGACCGAGCGGCCCTGGCGCATGTAATCGCCGACGAGCTCAAGGAAGCGTTTGTAGAAAGCCAGCTTGTGCTGGACCCATTCCGGTCCGCGCCCGCCATTCGGGTAATAGGTGTTGAAGAAGACAAAGCGGTCGAACTCAGTGATCAACGTGCGGCCCTCGTGGTCGAAGCGCGCATCGTTGAGGCCGGCAATGGTTTTGCGCACGGGCAACCGGCTGAAGGTACCGACCCCGCTGTAGCCCTTCTTTTCGGCCGAGGCGAACGCGCTGGCATAGCCCGCCGGGACGCGCAGGCGCTCGGAAAGCTGATCGGGGCTGGCCTTGGTCTCCTGCACGCCGACGACGTCGGCGTCGCTGGCGGCGAGCCAGTCGAGGAAACCCTTTTTCTCGGCAGCGCGAATGCCGTTGACGTTCCAGGACACGAGCTTGAGGATGGGCATGGGGGTGGATTGTAGACGGGGCGGATGACCGCCCGACGGCGGTCTAGAATGCGCGCCGTGCCTGCCCCTCTCACCCTCCCTGGCCTGGCCAGCGCCGCGCGCGCGCTGGCCCGGCGCGACCCGGATCTCGGACGGGTGATCGACGCGCATGGCGTGCCGCCGTTGTGGGATCGCCCGACCGGCTTCCCGACCCTGATCCTGATCATCCTCGAGCAACAGGTATCCCTGGCCTCGGCCAGGGCCGCCTATAACCGGCTGGTCGCCGTGTGCGGGGTCGTTACCCCGGAAGCTTTCCTGAGCTTTGACGATGCGACCCTCAAACAGTTTGGCTTCAGCCGCCAGAAGACCGGCTATGGGCGCGCGTTGGCGGAACGCATTCTGGGCGGGAGCTTTGATCCGGATGCGCTCGACGGCATGGTTGACCACGCGGCCCGGGCGGCGCTCGTCTCGCTTAAGGGCATCGGGGTCTGGACCGCTGACATCTATCTGCTCATGGCCTTGCGCCGGCCCGACATCTGGCCGCATGGAGACCTGGCGTTGGTCAAAGCCGCGCAGGCGCTCAAAGGCATTTCGCCTCCGGTGACGCGGGATGATTGGGAAGCGTTGGCCGAGCCCTGGCGCCCGTACCGCTCCGTCGCGGCGAGAATACTGTGGCATCACTATCTGTCCAAATGAAGATATCCTCCCTCCACGTCTACCCCGTCAAATCCTTCGGCGGCATCGCTCTCAGCGAGGCCGTCTTCGACGCGCGCGGCATCATCCATGACCGCGAATTTCTGGTCGTGGATGCCGATGATGCCTTCATCACCCAGCGCAGCCATCCGCGGATGGCGCTGCTCGCGGCCGAGGTTGCCGGTGAGATCCTGACGTTGTCCGGGCCGGGGCTCGCGCCGCTTCCGGTCGGCATCGCGCATGAGGGCATCCGGCGGCGGGTAGCGATCTGGCGCGACACGTGCGAGGCGGTTGATCAGGGTGATGCGGCGGCGGCCTGGCTGAGCGCGTATCTGGGCCAGCCCGCCCGGCTCGTCCGGATGGCCGACGACTGGTCGCGCCGGGTTAACCCGGACTTTGCGGTGCGGCCGACCGATCAGACCGGGTTCTCCGATGGCTATCCCGCTCTGCTGGTCTCGGAGGCGTCGCTCGAGGCGCTCAACGCCCGGATGGTGGCGGGCGGCAGCCCGGCTCTGCCGATGAACCGCTTCCGCCCCAACATCGTGGTGAGCGGGACCGAGCCCTTCGCCGAGGACGGCTGGAAGCGCGTGCGGGTCGGCGGCGTTGTGATTGACGTGGTCAAGCCGTGCGCGCGCTGCGAGGTCACGACGACCGATCAGGACACCGCCGAGCGGGGCAAGGAGCCGCTGGCGACGCTGGCGACCTTCCGCAGAATCGATGGCAAGGTCATGTTTGGGCAGAATGTCATCCACGCCGGCCCGGGCACGCTTCACGTTGGGGATGAGGTTGAGGTTATTGCGTAGGGCAGCCTTCTTTTGTTAACGCCCGATGACAACCTACATCTTGCCCAGGAAATCCAGCAGCACCGCCGTGAACAGCGGCGTGTTGTGGCGGTGGATACCGTGCCCGGCGCCGGGAAAAACACACAGGCGGCCCTGAGGCAGCCGGCGATACAGGGCCAGAGACTGTTCGAGCGGCACGATCGGATCTCGGTCGCCGGCCATCACCAGGGCGGGCATATCCAGGCGGCGCAGATCGTCCGGACTGAAATCGGGTCGGAGTTTGTCCTCATCTGCCCACCAGCCCAGCAGCACCTCCGGCGGGAGGCGATGGGCCTTGAGCAGAAAGTGCCACCACATTCCCTCCTCGCGACGCTGGCGCTCGGGATCCCAGAAGTTCGTCTCGCGGCGGATCGTGTCGCGCTCGGCGTTGTTGCTGATCAGGGTAAGTGATTGGGCCCGGCCCGGATGGCGCAGCCCAAAGTAGACCGACACGGAGGCGCCGGCCGAGAAGCCGCACAGATGCGCGCGCGGCACCGCAAGGGCATCGAGCAGGCCAGCTGCATCGTCGGCCATCTGGCGTGTGTCGAGCGCCCCGGCCGGGTTGTCGCTCTGCCCATGGCCGCGCATATCCAGGCCGATCACGAAGTAGCGCTCGGCCAGGGCCGGCAGGGGCTTCTTCCAGCAGGCCTCGAACGTCTCCATGGCCCCATGCAGGAGCAACAGCGCGGGATTGCCACGCTGGCCCGCGGTTTCATAGCGCAGGGAGACATTGTGAAGCTGAAGGATGGGCATGGGGTGCTTTTCCGCGAAGATTAGAGGCGGCTGTGAAGGCCTTTTTCGCTGATGTATGATGTCTTTCGATTTGGGGCCGGGATTTGCTTCGTATGGAGAGTTTACTGCCCCAGCATGCGCCTCCGGCATTGCGCGCGACCGGCTTTTTAGCCTCGCCCGCTTTGCGCCAGCCGTTCCGGATGTTCATTGTTATCGCATTCGGCTGGTCTAACAGAGGAATACATGCAATTCACGGACTTTAATCTGCTTCCGCAGCTCAACCGCGCCATCACGCGGGCCGGCTACGAGACGCCCACCCCCATCCAGATCCAGGCGATCCCGCCGGCCCTGGCCGGGAAAGACCTCATCGGCACCGCCCAAACCGGCACCGGAAAGACGGCCGCTTTTGTGCTGCCGATTCTCAATCACCTGCTCAAGGATCATGCCAAACTGGGCAGGACCCGCGTCCTCATCGTCACGCCGACCCGCGAGCTGGCTGAGCAGATCCATCTCACGATCCGGACATTTGCCCAGGGCACCAGCATCCGTTCGGCAACAATCTACGGCGGAGTGGGCTTTGGCCCGCAGCAGCGCGCGCTCCGCGACGGGACCGAGATCCTGGTCGTATGCCCGGGCCGGTTGCTTGACCATATCGGTCAGGGCAACACCGCGTTGAAGGGCATCGAAATTCTCGTCCTCGACGAGGCCGATCGCATGCTCGACATGGGCTTTCTGCCCGCCGTCACCGACATCGTTGCCCAGATTCCGAAGGATCGCCAGACCCTCCTGTTCTCGGCCACCTTCGCGCCCGAGCTGAAGAACCTGGCCGCTAAAGTCATGCGCAACCCGGAGCGCATCGACGCCGGGATGGGCGCGCTCAAGACGATTGCGCACACGTTGTATCCGGTCCCCCAGCACCTCAAGACGGCCCTGGTCGTTCACATGCTCAAGGCCCAGAGCCCGTACTCGGTGCTGGTTTTCACCCGCACCAAGCATCGGGCCAACCGGGTGTTCGAGCATCTCGAGAAGGCCGGCTTCCCGACGGGCGTTTTGCACTCCAACAAGTCACAGAATCAGCGCCAGCGCGCGCTCGAGGACTTTCGTTCCGGCAAGCTGCAGATCCTGGTCGCCACCGACATCGCCGCCCGCGGACTGGACATTGACACCATCACCCACGTGGTCAACTATGACGTGCCGGATTCGGCCGACACGTATCTCCATCGGATCGGCCGGACGGGCCGGGCCGAGCGCGAGGGCGATGCGATGACCCTGGTCGCGCCCGAGGATGGGGCGATGGTTCGCGACATCGAGCGCGCGCTCAAGGCGCCGATCGAGCGCCGCATCGTCGATGACTTCGATTACAAGTCCCAGGCGGCCGCCCAGCATCCGCATCACG
>JBKJQK010000243.1:0-4109 GCA_046594095.1 Anaerolineae bacterium
TGAATGTCCTTGACCCGCTTCATCAGGGTCAGGGTGCGCGGATGGAACTTGGCCAGGATCTCGGTCATCGTGAACTTCACATCGGCGCTGGTGAAGGGCTTGCCGTCATGCCATTTCACGCCGCTGCGGAGTTTGAAGGTGTAGATCTTGCCGTCTTCGGAGATCGTCCACGATTGGGCCAGGGAAGGCTGCGGGGCAAAGTTGGCGTCGAGCCAGACCAAACCGTTGAAGATCTTGGACGCGATATCGCCGGGTTCGTAGTTGGTGGTGGCGCCGAGGTTCAGCGTCTCCGGTTCAGCGCCGATGACGTTGATGATGACGCCGCCCCGGGCGGGCCCGGCCGGAATGGCCGTTGCGGCGGGCTGCGCGGGCGTCGCGGGCGCGCCCCCGCATGCCACCAGTGTGACAGCCGCGGCGGCAATGGCCGACCAGGCGATTCGATGGGGTTTCATGACTGCTCCTTCAAAAGGGTATGGGTGGGATTTGGACCGGCGCAAGGTCCGGATGGAGGATGAACCGGTTGCTCGTGTGGGCGAGTACACTTTATAACATGGATACTTCGATCACACCCGAAAAATACGCTGAGCTCGAGCGCCGGATCCTTGAGGCCATCAACCGGGATGCCGCCGAACTGACCGAAATCAGTCTGACCATCCACGCCAATCCCGAGCTGCAATACGAGGAGCGCCAGGCCGCCGCGTTGCTTACCGGCAAGCTGGCCGGCCGCGGTTTTGAGGTCCAGCGCGCCGCGGCTGATATCGAAACCGCGTTTGTCGGCTTCTCGGGCGACAACGAAGGGCCGACCATCGCGATCGTGGCGGAATATGACGCATTGCGGGGCCTGGGCCACGCCTGCGGCCATAACTTGATCGGGACGGCCGCCCTGGGCGCCGCCTGGGCGCTCAACGAGGTTATCGGTGAGCTGCCGGGCCGCATCCGGATGATCGGCACCCCCGCCGAGGAAGGCGGCGGCGGAAAAGTCCTGATGGTCAATCGGGGTGTCTTTAAGGGCGTCGACGCCGCGATGATGTTTCATCCGTTGGACGAAACCGCCCTGGGCAGCCCTACCCTGGCCTCGAACCGGATCAAGCTCGAGTTCTTCGGGAAGGCCAGCCACGCGGCCGCCGCGCCCGAGGCGGGCATCAACGCCCTGGACGCCGTCATCCAAACCTACAATGCCGTCAACGCGCTGCGTCAGCATTTGCGCTCGGACGTGCGTATCCACGGTGTGATCACCAACGGCGGGCAGGCCGCCAATATCGTGCCTGAATACGCCAGCGCTGAATTCAGCGTCCGCGCGGCCGACCGGCCGTATTCGGACGAGACACTTGCAAAGTTCATCCGTTGCGCGGAGGCGGCCGCCATGGCGACTGGCGCGACGCTCAAATACGATGTGCGTGAGGCGTCGCGCTACGACAACATGCTGAATAACCCGGCCATGATGCGGGCGTTCGGTGGAAAGCTCGAAGCGCTCGGCGTGCCGTATGCCCAGAAGCCCTCAGGCGGCTTTGGCAGCACCGACATGGGCAACGTCTCATTGGTCGTGCCCTCGATCCACCCGTATCTCAAGATTGCCCCGGCCGGCGTGCAGTGCCACACCAACGGCTTCCGCGAAGCCGCCGCCTCGCCCGAGGGGCAGGCCGCCATGCTGAACGCCGCCCGGGCGATGGCCCTGACCGCCCTCGACTTGCTGGCCAGGCCCGAGCTGCTGGCCGAGGCGAAACGGGCGTTCGCCGAAGGACGTTCGTGATCAGAAGATCAACTGCAAGTGTTGCCTGGTCGAAAAAACGCATACGGTTTGATCCCGTCGTTACCTTTGCGGAGTAAGGTAATCCAGCGCTGACGCATCCCCCGCGTCTTCTGAACACGGATTACACAGATGCGCACGAATCGCCACGGATACATTCATTGGCATAGCCGTGACGATCCGTGCGCATCCGTCCAATCCGTGTTCAAAACCACCGTGCGAGCCTGCGCGGTCCGCCGTTACTTCTTGCGCGTCTCAAGGTGACACTCATTACAGCGTTGGGCAACGAGGGCCCGGTCCAGATACACATCCGTCTCAAGCGCCCGGTGCCCGGTGTGGCAGCTTGCGCACTGGATCGCCGTCGCGTAGGGGGTCAATCCCCGGGCCAGCAGGGCCTGCGGGTCGCCCGCTCTGGGCGGCGCGATCAGGCGATTGCCGTTCTTCCACAACGTGTACACCGCTGGCAGCATGTTGTGGGTGTGGTTGTCCATCCCCGCGGTCAGCAATGTTGTCTTGTGGCAGTTTACGCACCCATCGTTTGTGAGGGCCGGCTCGCGGATGACCGGCACGGCCAGCGTCACCGTCGCGCCGTCGCGGGTGATCACCCGGGTGGCCGTGATCGTCGTCTTTTCAATCCGGTCATCGACTTGATTGGCCAGCCAGATCAAGGTCATTTCCGCGCTTAGCTTGAGCGTTGCAGCGCGCGCGCCCGTGCTCTGGTCGCCCCGGTGACAGTCGATGCAGCGGATCGAGCCGCCCGTCCCGCGAATTTGCTGATAGTGGTAGCTGGACAGATCGAGGGCATACGCGCCGCCCAGGGCCGCCTCGGCTCGTGACTGATAGGCCACGTGCGGGGCAGTATGACAACCGATGCAAAACCGGTCGTCTTCCTGGCGGACCTGGGTATACCCAGCCGCCGCGATCGCGCCGGCCCCCAACACAAGAATGGCCAAAACCAGCGCAACCAGCAAACCGCCGAATGGGGATTTGCGCGGTCGCGGGACGCGCCCAAAGCCGGCCCCCGCGTAATCGCCGGCCCCGTCCTCTTCGCCGGCAGCGTCCCGCCACCCGTAGTCGTCTCGAATTCGGCGGTTCATGGCCTGGTCGCGCCCGCTCGGTTCTGCGGCGCTGCGTGCTTCGGCGCGCAGACCATCAGGCGGCGGGGGCCGCCACACGCGCGGGCCGAAGGTGATTGAACGCCAGAATGGCGAGCCCAAACGCCAATGCGCCAAATGAGATCCACACCGCGGTCGGCAACGCGCCCAGCGTCCACGCATCCGGGCGGAACAGAAACTCAGTCCAGGCCCGTCCGATCCCGTACCAGATAAAGTACAGGCCCGCCAGATCCCCGTCGCGGAGCCAGCCCTCAAAGCGCCGGCCGAACCACATCATCAACACAAAGCCGCTGAAGTTCCACGCCGATTCGTAGAAGAAGGTTGGGTGAAAGCGCGTGTCGAGCGGATACATCTGCAGGTCGGTAAAGTTGTACTTCCCGGCCTGGGTCCGGTATTGCGCGTCGATGGTCAGCCCCCACCACGAGGACCCAGTCGGCCCGCCATACAGCTCCTGGTTGACGAAATTGCCCCAGCGCCCAACGGCCTGAGCCAGCAACACGCCGGGCACGATGCAGTCAAACCAGCGGAACAGCTTTCGCCGGGCCCGGGCGATGACAAAGATGATCCCCAGAATGCCGCCCGCGATCCCGCCAAAGATTCCCAACCCGCCGCTACGCAGATCCAGGATCGCCAGCGGGTTCTGCTGGTAATAGCTCCAACCCGACAGCGACCCGTCGTTGGGCGACGAGAACACGTGATACAGCCGGGCCCCGATTACGCCCAGCGCGATCACCCACACAATGCCGTCCCACACAATCGCGGTATTTTCTCCTCGCCGGCGCGCCTCGTGCGCGGCGACATAGCCCGCCAGCACCATCCCCGTCGTCAGGATGATGCCGTACCAGTAGACCGGAAAACCCGGGATCGGAATCGCGACTCTTGGATCCATAAGGCGGCTATTGTGCCTCAGTTGCCGCACGGCGCTACGTTGCGCCAGTTGGCCACCGTGTCATTCACGATCTGAGTCGGGAGAGAGCTGATGGCAACCGTGTTATTGCTGGTCTCACCGCACGCCGCGGTCTTCTGCACATGGTCCCAGTCTCCCAGCGTGTATTTGTATTCGATGCTCACGCCCTCGGTGAGGGTTGCCATGATCGCCCACTGTGCTGCAGCGACTTTGGTGAGCGCCACCGTGTGGGAGGTGCACCAGCCGCAAAACTGCGGTTGATTGCCGACGATGTAGACCGTCGACGTGATGGGCGTCCAGGCTGGCACGCTCACATTCAGGGTGACCGTCACCAGTTGTG
>JBKJQK010000245.1:0-26145 GCA_046594095.1 Anaerolineae bacterium
GTCCTGACGCCCCAGGAAGTGGACGGCTTGTTTGTGACATTGCGCACGCTGGTCAGCCAGGGCGTGAGCATCATCTTCATCTCCCACAAACTCAAAGAAGTGATGGCAATCGCCAACCGCATCACGGTGCTGCGCCAGGGCAAAGTGGTCGGTAGCACGACCCCGGCCGAAGCGGATGAGGCCAAACTGGCGTCCATGATGGTTGGACGTCCGGTGCTCTTGACCGTCGAGAAGGGTCCAGCCACACCCGCCGCGACCGTCCTCAATGTGCAACATCTCAAGGTCATGAGCGATCGGCGCAGCGTGGCCGTTAATGACGTGAGCTTCGAGGTCAGGGCGGGCGAAATTGTGGGGATCGCAGGCGTCGAGGGCAACGGACAGAGCGAGTTGGTCGAGGCGATCACCGGGCTCCGTTCGCAGGCCTCGGGCACGGTTTCGATCGACGGCGTCGACATGCCGCATGAGAACCCGCGCGCCGCGATCATGGCCGGCGCCTCTCACATTCCGGAGGATCGGCACAAGTTCGGGATGGTCAAGGACTACCCGCTCAGCACAAATCTTGTGTTGTCTTCTTTTGACCGGCCACCCTACACCCACGGGATACTGCTCGACCAGGCCGCCATCGACGAAAACGCCCGAAAGCTGGTGAAGGAGTTCGATATCCGGACCCCGAGCGAACAGACGGTCATGGACAGCCTATCGGGCGGCAACCAGCAGAAGGCCGTCGTCGCGCGCGAATTCTCAAGGCCCATGAAGCTGCTGATCGCAGCCCAGCCCACCCGCGGCGTGGATGTTGGATCCATCGAGTTCATCCATCGCCGCATCGTCGAAGCGCGCGACAAAGGCAATGCGGTGTTGCTGGTGTCGGCCGAGCTCGACGAAATCATGTCGCTCAGCGACCGTATTCTGGTTATGTTTAAGGGGCAGGTTGTCGGCGAGCGCGCCGCCGCGCAGGCGACCCGCTCCGATATAGGTCTGTTGATGATGGGAAAAGCCTAACCATGAAGCGATTCTCTATTGCCAGCATTTGGGGTAGCGCCTGGGCGCCCATTGGTTCGGTCGTCCTCGCCCTGATCATCGCCGGGGTCATGATGGCGGCGACCAACTCCAATCCGTTGGACGCGTATCGGGCGCTGTTCGAGGGCGCCTTCACCCGGCCTGGAACCGACACCCGACCGACCGCCTTCTTTGAAACCCTTGTGTCCGCGACACCGTTTCTGATTCTCGCCCTGGGAATTTCGCTCAGCTTTTCGGCGGGACTCTTCAACATCGGCGCGGAAGGCCAACTCTACATGGGCGCACTGGCCTCAACCATGGCGGGCTTCATGATCACGGGGCTGCCGGCCTTCATCCATTTGCCATTGGCGTTGCTGGCCGGGGTCGCAGCGGGCGGGCTGTGGGCGGGCATTGCAGGGTGGCTTAAGGCCACTCGCGGCGCGCCCGAGGTCGTGACAACCATCATGCTGAATTACATCTCGTATTCGGTTGTCAACTTTATGGTGAACGGCCCCCTGCGGGGAAAGACCACCGCCCCCCGTACGCCGGACATCGAGCCCAGCGCGATCCTTCCGAACATCCTCGACGCGCCCGAGCGCCTGCACTGGGGGATCGTCATCGCCATCGCCTGCGCTGTGGGCTTCTGGGTGTTGATGAAGAAGACGCCACTGGGACTTCAGATCCGGCTCGTCGGCGCAAATCGCGAAGCCGCCCGCTACGCGGGGATCAACGTCAATCGCACCTACTTCGTTTCGATGTTGATCAGCGGCGGTCTATGCGGCCTGGCGGGCGGAATCGAAGTGCTGTCACTCTACCGTTTCCTGCCGACGGAGTTCACGACCGGATATGGCTTTGACAGCATTGCCGTCGCCCTCCTGGGCGGTGGGAACCCGATTGGAATTGCCCTGGCCGCTATCCTCTTTGGCGCGCTCGCCAACGGCGCCACCTACATGCAGTTCAGCGCCGGGGTGTCGAACTACATCATTTCGGTTCTCCAAGCTTTCATCATCGTCCTCGTGGCCGCCCCTGGGATCGTGCGCGACATGTTCGGCTGGGTTCGGCTTCGAAGGAAACCCGTCCCTGTTCCGGATATTGACGGGGAAAAAGGCTGAGTCATGGACATGTTACTTGCAGCGCTCAGCCAGATTGACTACGTGTTCCTCGTCGCGGTCGCGCTTCGAGCTGCCACGCCGATCGTCTTTGCTGCCCTGGGTGGCGTTTTTTCCGAGCGGTCTGGCATCATCAACATCGCGCTGGAAGGCATGATGCTGACCTCGGCCTATGTTTCGTTCCGGGTCGCCGTGCTCGCCCACTCGCCCTGGATTGGCCTGATCGGCGGAATCGCGGCGGCCATGCTCGTCGCCGCTCTACACGCTGTCGTGTCAATCCGTTATCGAACAAATCAGGTCGTCAGCGGGACCGTCATCAACATCTTCGCCGCGGGCGTTACCGGGTATCTGTATCGGGCCTTTCCCACGACAGAGTCGGCCGAGTATCTCCCCGTGGTGTCAATTGAAGGACTGAAGGATTTGCCATTGATCGGGCCTATTCTTTTTGACCAGCAGTTTCTGACTTATGTGATGGTCGCGGCCGTATTCATCTCCTCGGTGGTCATCTTCAAGACCCGTTGGGGGCTCCGCACGCGCGCCGCCGGCGAACTGCCTCGCGCGGCCGACACCGCCGGCATCAACGTCAATCAAATGCGCTTCTTCAACGTCTTGATCAGCGGCGCCCTGGCCGGTCTGGGGGGCGCGTTCTTCACCTTGCAGACGGTCAGCAGCTTCACCCCCAACATGACCAGCGGCCAGGGCTTCATCGGTCTGGCCGCGATGATCTTCGCCAACTGGAACCCGATCGCGGCCCTGTTCGCGTCGCTGCTGTTCACCGTCCCGCAGGCGTTGGCCGGCCAGTTCCAACTATATAACGTGCCACTGCCATACCAACTGCTCTCCACGCTGCCGTATGTGCTGACAATCGTGACCCTGGCCGGATTTATGCGCCGCAGCACCCCGCCCGCGGCCGAAGGCATTCCGTATCCGGAGGACGCGCGGACATAGAACTCCTAACAGACGTTAATTAGGAAACGACAATCCCCAGCCCCGGAGAACGCCGGGGCTGGGGATTGTCGTTTCCAAGACCTAGGCCAGCGCCGCTTCAATGTCCGCTATCGCTTGCGCGCGTGAGGTGAACAGGATTCCGCGCAACCCCAGACGGTTGGCCGCCTCGACATTGCGGGCGAAGTCATCGACGAAAACGGCTTCCGCCGCCGCCACGCCCATCCGGCGCAAACAGATTCGGTAGATCTCCGAATCGGGTTTAGCCACACCTTCTTCAGCGGAGATGACCACCCCGTCGACATACCGATAGCAGCCAAAGCGATTGACAAACGTGTCGCGCGCGCCGGACCAGGCGTTGCTGAGCAGTCCGGTCGTCACCCTTGGGCGCAGGGCGCCAATCCAGGCCATGAATCCGACGTCAAAGCCGTCGCCGTCCCAGAAACTGGCCTGGAAGTCCGCCAATGCCGCCGCATCGAGCTTGAATCGGCGCGCGACATCAGCCCACAGCGCTTCTTCGCGGACGAGCCCGAGCGTGGCGCTGCGCGCCAGCGGGCTCTCGAACACCGCATCGTGAATCTGGGCTTCGGTCATCCCCATCGACTCAGCCAGCCTCCGCCGCGGCCCATGATCATCGGTGCGCAACAGCACCCCGCCCACGTCAAACACGACCGCCCGCACCCGTACATTCGGCACAGTACGATCAGCCAGGTTGTTATTCATCGCGGGCCGGAGTATAGTCATGCGCTCAAATGTCTAGATTCGGCCCTCGCCCTGAAAAACCCAAGCGCGCCTTTCGCGATACCTGGCGCGAAGCCGTCCTCAATATTGCCAAGGCCTTTGATCTTGTATGGAAGGCGCATCCGGTGGCCGCCGTGTCCATGGGGTTGATCACGCTGCTGAGCGCCTTTCTGCCCGCGGCGCAGGCGTGGGTGGGAAAACTCATCGTCGATGCCGTCGTCACGGCCAGTCGGAGCGGAACCGCCTCGCCGGATTTCTGGACCGCTCTGCAGCCGGTGCTGCCGTATCTGGCTGT
This sequence comes from Anaerolineae bacterium, assembly GCA_046594095.1. Classification (GTDB taxonomy): domain Bacteria; phylum Chloroflexota; class Anaerolineae; order J036; family Brachytrichaceae; genus Brachythrix. The sequence continues at coordinate 4,087 of JBKJQK010000245.1, forward strand.
CGAGCTGATCCTGATCACGGGAAGCTCGATCCTGTCGCAGGCCCGAACCCTGGTCGAGCATGTCCTGCATGCCCGCCTGGCAAACCAGATCAACACCGCCATCATCCGCAAAGCGCTGTCGATGGACCTGCAGTTCTTTGAGAACGCCGAGTTCTACGACAAGCTCGAGAACGCCCGGCGCGAGGCCGACTACCGGGCGCTGAACATCCTGAATGGGGTAACCCTCTCGGCCCAGAACGTCATCACCCTGCTGTCATTCGCCGTGCTGCTGTTTGGATTCAGCCCGCTCATCGCGCTGATCCTTTTCACCACCTCGCTGCCGGCCTTTATCGCCCAGAATCACTTTGGCGAGATCAACTTCCGGTTGCTCTCATGGCGCGCGCCCGAGCGCAGACAGATGAACTACTGGGAGAGCCTGCTCACGAAAGATGCCTCGGTCAAAGAGGTCAAGTTGTTCGGATTGGGCGAGCCGCTTCTCAAACGGTATCTCGATCTCTTCTGGAAAGCCTATCGCGAGGACACGGCCGTTGCAAAACGGCGCAGCCTCATCAGTCTCGGGCTGGGGCTGCTGTCGAGCCTGGCCTATTATGGCGCCTACGCCTGGATCGTCTGGCGGGCCATCGGGCAATCGATCACCCTGGGCGACATGACGCTGTATCTTGCCCTGTTTCGGCAGAGCCAGGGCACGCTGCAGGGCCTGTTCTACAACATCAGCGGGCTGTATGAAAGCTCGCTCTTCATGTCCAATTTGTTCAGCTTCTTGTCCATCACTCCCGCGATGGCCTCGACGACCGTCGGCAAAATGGTACCCCACCCCATCCGCCAGGGAATTGAATTCCGCAACGTCTCATTCAAATATCCCAACCGGGACGGTTATGCGCTGCGCAATGTCAGCCTGATGATCCAGCCCGGCGAAAAACTGGCCCTGGTCGGAGCCAACGGAGCCGGCAAAACGACCTTTGTCAAGCTCTTGACCCGGCTCTACGACCCGACCGAAGGCCAGATTCTGCTGGATGGCATCAATCTGCGCGACATCGATGCCGAGGACCTGCGCCTCAGCATTGGGGTCATCTTCCAGGACTTCGTCAAGTACCTCGCCACCGCTCGCGAGAACATCGGCTTCGGGCAGATCAACGCCCTCGAGGACCAGCCCAGGGTCGAGCGCGCGGCCGAGCGTGGCGGCGCCGATTCGGTTGTGGCTGAACTGCCAAAGGGCTACGAGACGGTGCTTGGCAACACGTGGGAGCGCAGCAGCGACCTGTCCGGCGGTCAGTGGCAGAAGATGGCCCTAAGCCGTGCCTTTATGCGTGAAGGTGAGATTTTGGTGCTGGACGAGCCCACCGCCGCACTCGATGCCGAACGCGAATACGAGATTTTCCAGCGATTCCGCGACCTGACCGCGGGAAAAATCTCGCTGCTTATCAGCCATCGTTTCAGCACAGTGCGGATGGCGGATCGCATCGCGGTGCTCGAAAATGGCATGCTGACAGAACTTGGCACACACCCTGAATTGCTCGCCCGGGCGGGCACGTATGCGCGGCTGTTCAATATGCAGGCCGAGGGATACCGATAGCGCCTCTCACGCGAAGCCGCGAACGCGTTACATTGAGCCGTTCGCTGCTTCGCGTGAGGCGGAGACTACTGCGAGCTCGTCCCTTCGCCCGACGCGGTCTCGCGTGAGACGGGAGATCAGAACACAATCACGCCGCGAGCGCCTTCGCCTTTCAGCATATCGGCGTAGGCCTCATTGATTTGGTCCAGACGATAGCGGCGAGACACAAGCTTGCCCAGATCAAGCCGCTTGGAGAGATACAGATCGGCCATCCGGGGGAAATCCCGGGCAGTGTTGGCGGTTCCGTAGTAGGAGCCGGCGACGGTCTTTTCCTGGCGCGTCAGCACGGCCCCCGGCAAGTTGGTCGCGCTGCCGACCGGTGAAATGCCGGCCAGGATGATCATGCCGCCTGGTCTGGCCGCCCGCAACGCCTCTTCCTGGACGGCCGGGATGCCGATGGCCTCAAAGACGTAGTCTGCGCCGCGTCCGCCGGTCAGGGCCCGAATCTCATCGACAGCATTTGGTCCGGCCGCGACGGCGTGGGTCGCGCCAAAGTCCTCGGCCTGCTCCAGCTTCGAAGGAACCCGATCTACGACGATGATTCGACCGGCCCCAGCCAGAGCTGCCCCCATCACGACGCTCAGTCCGACGCCTCCGGCACCGTAGACCACGACACTAGACCCGGCGGCAACCTTGGCCGTGTTCACCACTGCCCCCACTCCCGTGGTAACCGCGCAGCCAATCAGGGCGCTGATCTCCCAGGGAACACTGGCCGGCATCTTGATCGCGCTCTTCTCCGAGACCACGATTCGATCAGAAAAACAGCCTACGCTGCAAAACTGATAGACGGGTTTCCCGTCGGTCGACAAGCGGGTCGTCCCATCCAACATGGTGCCCGCCCATTTGGTTGCCTTGAACGTCTCACACAACGAGGGCCGCCCATTCAGGCAATAGAAACACTCGCCGCAGCTGGGCGCCCAATCCAGGGCCACCGGATCGCCGGGGGCAAGCCGCTTGACACCGGGTCCGACCGCTTCAATCACGCCCGCTCCCTCATGACCAAGCACTGCCGACATCGGAAATGGGGTGTCGCCCGTGACGATGTGCCAGTCAGAGTGGCAGACACCGGCGGCCTTCACCCGAACCAGCACTTCGCCCGCCCGAGGAGGCTCAAGATCCAGGCTTTCGATCTGAAATGGCGTATTGGGGGCGCGTAAAACGGCGGCGTTTGTCTTCATGGGGCGGATTGTAGGCGCAGTTGGCTGGACGCGGCTCCAATACGGCTCTAACGCGGCGCCAATGCCCAGACAAGGCCATGCCTATAATTTACTTTCCTTGTTGCAATGTGTGCGGGGCCGGGCGCCCCGGGTTCGAGGCCGGAGAGCATAAATGCGATTTGACAAATTTACCGAACGGGCTCAAGACGCCGCCTCACGGGCAGTGGAGCTGTTACAGCGCTACGGACACACCCAGGTGGATACCGAGCATATCTTGCTGGCGCTGTTGGAACAACCAGAAGGCATTGTCCCGGGTTTGATCGAGAAAATGGGCGGCAATGTCGCTTCCATGGCCGCCAGGATTGACGAAGAACTTCGCAAAAGCCCGCGCGTGACGATCTATGGCGGCGGAAACAGTGAGCAGGTATTCGTCACCCCGCGTGTGAAAAAACTGACCGAGCTGGCCCAGGAAGAAGCCAACAAGATGAAGGACGAGTTCATCAGCACGGAACACATCTTCCTGGCCATTTCCAGCGAGCGCAATACCCCGTCTGCCCGGGTCCTCGCTGAAGCCAACCTCACCAAGGAGCGCATCACTCAGGCCGTGTCCGAAATGCGGGGGGGCCAACGCGTTACGGATCGCCAGGCCGAAACCAAGTACCGCATGCTGGACAAGTACTCGCGCGATTTGACCGCCCAGGCCAAAGAGGGCAAACTCGATCCGGTGATCGGACGAGACGCCGAGATCTTGCGGGTGATCCAGGTCCTCTCGCGCCGGACGAAGAATAACCCGGTGCTCATTGGCGAGGCCGGTGTCGGCAAGACCGCCATCGTTGAGGGCCTGGCTCAGAAAATTCAGAGCGGCGACGTGCCCGAGATCCTGGAGGGCAAGCGCGTGCTTTCACTCGACCTCGCGGGGATGGTGGCTGGCTCGCGCTTTCGGGGCGATTTCGAGGAGCGCCTCAAGGGCGTAATCGACGAAGTCACGCGCAGCCAGGGCGAGATCATCCTGTTTATCGACGAACTGCACAATGTTGTGGGGGCTGGGACAGGCGGCGGCGCGATGGACGCAAGTAACATCCTGAAGCCCGCCCTGGCCCGCGGCGAGTTACAGACCGTTGGAGCGACAACCATGGACGAGTATCACAAGCACATCGAGAAGGACAGCGCCCTGGAGCGCCGGTTCTCGCCGGTCTTTGTGGACGAACCCTCCGTAGACGAGACAATTGAGATGCTGCGCGGGCTGCGCGACAAGTACGAGGCGCATCACAAGGTCCGCATTTCCGACGCCGCGCTCGTCGCGGCTGCGCGCCTGTCCGATCGGTTTGTCACCGACCGCCGGTTGCCGGACAAGGCCATTGACTTGATCGACGAGGCCGCCGCAAAACTTCGGGTCGCGCTGTATACGCTGCCTCCCGAACTCAAGTCCAAGCAACAGGAGCTGGAGAAGATGCGGGCTGAGGAAGAGGCCTCTGTCGCGCGCGAGGACTACCAGGGCGCGGCCGAATACAAGACCAACCGCCTGCGCGTCCAGGGCGAGTTTGAGACGATGAAGGATGTATGGCGGCGCGAAAAGAACCTCGACGAATTGGTCGAGGAAGCCGACATTGCCCAGGTCGTCGCCCAATGGACGGGCATTCCTGCCACCCAGATGATGGAGGCGGAGAGCGAGAAACTGCTCAAGATGGAGGACCGTCTGGGCGAGCGCATCATCGGCCAGGAAGAGGCCGTCAAAGCAGTCAGCGAAGCCATTCGGCGCGCGCGGAGCGGCCTGAAGGACCCGCAGCGCCCGATCGGGAGCTTCTTGTTTCTCGGTTCGTCAGGCGTGGGGAAAACCGAGCTGGCCAAGGCTCTGGCCTGGTTCCTCTTCGATGACGAGAACGCCATGGTCCGAATTGACATGAGCGAGTACCGCGAGGGCCACACCGTTAGCCGCCTGTTTGGGGCGCCCCCCGGCTACGTCGGCTATGACGAGGGCGGCCAACTCACGGAGCGAGTGCGCCGTCGGCCCTATCAGGTCGTTCTTTTCGATGAAATCGAGAAGGCTCATCCCGACGTTTGGAATGCCCTTTTGCAGCTGCTTGATGATGGCCGGCTGACGGATGGGCAGGGCCGCAAGGTCAGCTTCGCCAACACGGTGGTGATCATGACCAGCAACTTGGGAACCGAGTTCGCCAAGAAAGGCGGGACACTGGGATTCATGAAGAGTGAACCCGACGGCAGTGAGTCCATCGATCACAAGAAGATCGAGGACGCGCTGAAGAAGGCGTTCCGGCCGGAGTTTCTCAACCGGGTGGACGAGATCATCATCTTCGCCCCCTTGTCGGTCGCGGAAGTAGAGCGGATCGCCGACCTGCAACTTCGCGAAATCCGCGGCCGGCTGGCCGAGCAAGGTCTGACCATCGAAATGAGTGAGGCGGCCCGACGCTGGCTGGCTCGCCAGGGATACGACCCGCTGTATGGCGCGCGGCCGCTTCGCCGGGCAATGCAGAAATATATCGAGGGCCCCTTGTCGATGCACTTGCTGCAGGGCACCTTTAAGGCCGGTGACTGTGTGCTGGCCGACGCGCCAGATGACAAAGGCATCGTCTTTCGAAAGGGAGGCTGCGAAGACGAGAGCCAGCCTGCCCCGGCAACCCAGGTCGACGCCCCGGTTGTCTGAGGTTGAAACCGGGCGCAAGGGCGGATCCCGGAGAACCGGGATCCGCCCTTCGCTTCCGGGTCTGGTCTCCAACTCGGCTCAGCCGAGGCTCATGAAGACTGGTAACATTATTGGGGTTAGTTACGCGATACGCCCCCCGCATACACCCCCATGAGCACTCCCAGCCAAGCCTCCGTGCAGTTCAAGGGTTCGTCCCTGAAAGTCACTGGCACACCCTTGTCGGAGGGTGATCTTTTCCCGGAAATCGAGCTCACCGCGCCGGACCTGGGCAAGGTGTCGTTGAGCAAATACAAGGGACGGGTGATGCTTATCAGCGTGGTGCCATCATTGGATACGGGAGTGTGTGACGCGCAAACCCGCCGATTCAATGATGAAGCGCGCAAGCTCGGCGACGGCGTCACGGTAATTACGATCAGTGCGGACCTCCCGTTTGCGCAGAAACGATGGCTGGCCGAATCCGAGGCCAGGAATGTCGTTGTCTTGAGTGACCATGCGGATATGCGCTTCGGAGACGCCACCGGCACCCACATCGAGGCATTGCGGCTCGATCAGCGCAGCATCTTTGTTGTGGATCGTGGCGGGGTTGTCCGCTACGTTGAGTATGTGCGCAGCTTCGGCCACCATCCGGACTACGACGCGGCCGTGGGCGCAGCCCGGGCATTGGCCGCCTAAGCAAATACGATCGATTCAGGAATCCCCATGCAGAAAGTAAACGAGTTCGCCAACCGGCTTATTTCAAACGTCGAGAAGGTCATCATCGGCAAACGCAGCACGGTGGAGTTGACGGCGGTTTGCCTGCTATGCCAGGGCCATCTGCTTATCGAGGATGTGCCTGGGGTGGGCAAGACGATGCTGGCTCGCGGTCTGGCGCGTTCAATTGGCGGCACGTTTAAGCGGATTCAATTCACCCCCGATATGCTTCCCGCAGACGTGACCGGCACATCGGTCTTCAACCAAAAGACAGGTGATTTCGAATTTCGTCCGGGCCCAATATTCGCGCAGATCGTGCTGGCAGACGAAATCAACCGGGCTACCCCGAAGACTCAGGCAGCGCTCCTCGAGGCGATGGAAGAGCGGCAAGTAACCGTGGACGGCATCACCCGGCCGCTCACCCGGCCTTTTTTGGTGTTGGCCACCCAGAACCCAATTGAATACGAAGGCACCTTCCCGCTCCCCGAAGCCCAGCTCGACCGATTCCTGATGCGCTTGGCCCTGGGATATCCGAGCTCGGCCGAACTCATCAAGATTCTGGATGCCCAGCAGTTCCAGCACCCGATCTCGACTCTGTCGCAGACCACGACCGCCGAGGAACTTCTGGCCATGCAGGAGGAGCTCAAGACGGTGCATGCCGACCCCTTGATAAAGGAATACATCGTCGGCATCGTCGAACGCACGCGCGGACATCAGGACATTTATCTGGGGGCAAGCCCGCGCGGCGCCCTGGCGCTATACAGGACAGCCCAGGCGAGGGCGGCCCTGTCGGGCCGCGATTACGTTATTCCGGACGATGTGAAGATCCTTGTTGGGCCAACATTGAGCCACCGGATGATCATCAGCCCGTCCGCGCGAATCAAGAATATCACCGCAGATTCGATCCTTGACGAGATCGTCAAGTCGACGCCCGTACCCGGCACCAAGGCAACTCGATAGGCCGCATCCGCGCATGACACGTTTCCGGGTCATTCTGATTCTGTTCGCCATCACCGTCGCAGGCGCGTTTGCGAGCGGCCGCCCCCTCTGGTGGAGCATGGCCGGCGCCCTGGCCGTCTTGATCGTGGCCGCCTTGATCTGGTCCTGGTTGGGCGTTAACTGGCTGCGTGTGGCGCGCCGGACGATTACGCGGGTCGCCCAGGTGGGTCAGATTCTTGAGGAGCAGTTCACCCTCACCAACCTGAGCGGGCTGCCGAAATTGTGGGTGGAAGTCCGTGATTTGTCGAGCCTGCCGGCCCATCGGGCCAGCCGGGTTATCGGTTGGCTGCCCGGGCACCGCTTCCGCGGCTGGCGCGCGCGGACTCTCTGCCTGCAGCGCGGCCGCTTCACTTTGGGTCCAATCATCGTGCGGAGCGGCGATCCGCTTGGCATCTACACCCGGATGCGCGAGATCCCAACCATCAGCACTATCCTGGTCTATCCACCCTCGTTTGAACTCAGGCAGTTCCCTCAGCCCATGGGCTACATCCCAGGCGGTGAAGCGCTCCGCCGGCGGGCTCTATTCGTGACGACCAACGCCGCGGGCGCGCGCGAATACACCTATGGCGACAGCTACAATCGAATTCACTGGGGCCTGAGCGCAAAACGAAACAAGCTCATTGTCAAGGAATTTGACCTGGATCCCATGTCCGAGATCTGGCTTGTGCTTGACCTGTTTCGTGGGGCCCATGTGGGTCAGATCGAAAACATCGACATGACCCGTGAAAGCGCCCTCGAGGTCGATCTGAGTTATGAATTACCCCCGAGCACCGAGGAGTACGCGGTCTCGATCGCGGCATCGGTGGCGCGCCACTTCGTCAGCCAGGATCGGGCCGTCGGCTTCTCGTGCTATCCGCGGGCTGACCATCGCGAGTACCAGGCCGCCGACCGGGGTGAGCGCCAGCTCAACAAGATTATGGAGACCCTGGCGGTGGTGCATTCCGAAGGCGCCGTTCCCTTTGATCGCGCGCTCAGAGCCGAGGGCGCGTTCTTCCCTCGCGGCGCGACCGTTGTAGCGGTCTCGGCTTCTCCGGATCTGGTCTGGGCGACATCAGTTCATCAGCTCATCCGAAGCGGGAACCGCGTCGTCGCCATCGTCGTCGACGCCGAATCCTTTGGCGGAACCGCCGCTTCGGCGGGAATCGTGTCGGCGCTGGCAGAATCCGGGGCAATCGTCCGGCTGGTCAGAAAGGGCGAGCCCATCGCGGGCGCGATCGAGCGCGCGACGGTCGGCTGACCGCAATTCTTAACGTGTTGTCATGACCCTACGCCCGTGGATCATCGCGGCCAGGCCGCGCACCCTCCCCGCAGCCGTTGTGCCGGTACTCGTGGGAAGCGCCATTGCCTGGCGTGAAGACGCTTTCACTCTTCCGGTTTTCCTGACCGCGCTTGCAGCGTCGGTCCTCATCCAGGTCGGCACCAACTACGCCAATGACCTGTTCGATTACCTCAAGGGAACCGACAAGACCCGGCAGGGGCCGACCCGGGTCACCCAGAGCGGGCTTCTGTCGCCGCGGGCGGTTGGCGTTGGCACCGCCGTCGTATTCGCAACGGCCGCCGGGTTTGGGGCCTACCTCGTTGCGGTGGGCGGTTGGCCGATCCTCGTGATCGGGCTCCTGTCAATCCTGTTCGGCATAGCGTATACCGCCGGCCCCTACCCGCTAGCCTATATCGGCCTGGGCGACGCCTTCGCCTTTCTGTTTTTTGGCGTTGTCGCGACTACGGGCACAACTCTGGCCCATGCGCACCGATTGGTGACCCTCGCCCTCGCGGCGTCCGTCCCGGTGGGCTGCCTGGTGATGAACATCATTACCGTCAACAATTTGCGCGATATTCCGACCGATCGAGAATCCAACAAACGCACCCTTGCGGTCCGAATCGGTCCGCGTGCGACGCGCTGGCAGTATGTAGTCTCAATCGTCGTCGCATACGCGACGCCAGCGGTCCTTGCCTTCACTGGGCTGGCGGGTCCGCTGGCGCTCCTGCCGATTCTCACCCTCCCGCTCGCGTGGAAGCTGGCTCGCGACCTATGGCAGGCGCGCGAGCCGCGCCAATTCAACCCAATCCTTGGCCGTTCAGCGCAATTGCACCTTTGGTTTGGGGTGCTCTTCGCCATCGGACTCCTCCCATGATTACCGATCCAGCCGAACGTTCCCGCCGGGTCCAGACGATGTTCAGCCGCATTACGCGGCGCTACGACCTGATGAATCGAGTGATGACCGGCGGGCGCGATCAGGCCTGGCGCCGTCTTGCCGCCGCGGAGCTGAACTTGCCGGCCGGCGGATTGTGCCTGGACCTGGCCACCGGCACGGCCGATCTGGCTCTCGCCGTGCGCGAGCGCTACCCTGGGAGCCAGGTTATCGGGGTGGATTTTTCCGAGACGATTCTCCGCGCGGGCCGGGACAAGATCCGCCGCCGCAACGTGACATCGCTGGAATTCGCGGTCGGAGATGCGCTTTCGCTGTCCTACCCGGACGCCACCTTCGACGGAATCATTAACGGCTTCCTGCTCCGCAACGCAGTCGATCTTCCGCGCTGTCTGCGTGAGATGAAGCGCGTGGCAAAGCCCGGCGCGCGGGTGGTTTGCCTGGAAATCACCCATCCGCAGACACCGGTGTTCAGGCAGCTGTTTCAACTCTATTTTTACCGAATGGTGCCCATTCTTGGCGGAATCATCAGCGGGGACTACAAGGCCTACAAATACCTGCCCGTTTCGCTGGCCGCCTTCCCTCCGGCTGAGCCTCTCAAGAAGGTCATGCTCGACGCTGGATATCGCGAGGTGCGCTACAGGCTGCTGGGCTTGGGGACGATGGCCATCCACGTCGGTACCGTTTGAGCGCGCGACCGCGACAGGGGCCATCGCGCGTGGTAAAATTTTCTTCCCGGTTTTGGGGAGTGGCCAAGTGGTAAGGCACCTGACTCTGGATCAGGTAATCGTTGGTTCAAATCCAGCCTCCCCAGTTGAGTAAGGAAGGATGAAGGCGGAAGGAGAAGCGAATCCTTCCGCCTTTATTCGTTTTCGCCCCAAGTAGGGGGCAAGAGAAGTCATGACAACGATCGCCATCATCCTGGCCGCCGGCAAGGGCACCCGGATGGTTTCGGAACTTCCAAAAGTGCTTTTTGAGCTTCGCGGAGAAGCGTTGATTGTGCGCGCCGTCAGCACCGCGACGCGCGCCTTCGGGCGAAAACCGGTGGTCGTGGTCGGCCATCAGGCCGGCGCCGTGCGGGCTGCCTGCGGGGACAGCGCCACCTTCGCCAGCCAAAATGAGCAGCTTGGAACCGGGCATGCCGTAATGGCTGCTGAAGCGCAGGCCCGATCCGGCGGCGCCAATTCGATTGTGGTCATGTATGGCGACATGCCGCTGCTGCCCGCGGACATGATCGTGGCGTTGGCCGAGGCTCGGGAGCGCGACGGCGCCGCCATCGCCATGATGACCCTACTCGCCGACAACGCGCGCGGCTTTGGGCGCGTGGTCCGGGACTCCCGCAGCGCCGTCACCGCAATCGTCGAGGAAGTGAGCGCGACGCCGGATCAGCTTCGAATGCGAGAGCTCAATGTCGGCGTGTATTGTTTTGACGAAGCCTGGCTTTGGCCGGCCCTGAAGCGGATCCGCCCCAACCCGCGCAGGGGAGAGTACTTCCTGACTGATCTTGTGGAGATCGCGGTCGCGGATGGGCGCCCGGTCATTGCGACCGCGAGCAGCGACGCCGACGCCTTCATCGGCATCAATACCCGCGCAGATCTGGCGGATGCCGACACCGCGTTGCGCCGCCAAATCAACCTAAATTGGATGCTGAAAGGCGTAAGCATGACCGACCCGGCGACGGTCTATATCGACGATGGGGTCGTTCTTGCGCCGAACGTGACCATTCTGCCAAACACCCACCTGCTCGGGACCACCCGGGTCGGCGCCCATACTGTGATCGGCCCGAATTGCGTCGTGCGCAACGCCCGAATTGGCGCTGGCTGCAACATCCAGCAGTCGTCGATCGATGACGCGACACTCGAGGATGGCGCCGACGCCGGCCCGTTCGCTCGTCTGCGAAATGGGGCGGTGGTTGGGGCCGGCTCGCATATTGGCAATTTCGCAGAAATCAAGAAGAGCGTGCTCGGTCCGGGCGTGAAGATGGGCCATTTCAGCTATCTTGGCGACGCCACCGTGGGCGCGAACGCGAATATCAGCGCGGGCGTCGTCACTTGCAACTTCGACGGCAAAGACAAGCAGCCGACCCTCATCGGCGAGGATGCCTTTGTGGGATGCGATACGATGTTGGTTGCTCCGGTGAGCGTAGGCGCGGGCGCCCTGACCGGCGCGGGCGCGGTCGTCACCCATGACGTGCCTCCTGGCGGTCGCGTGGCGGGCGTCCCAGCGCGTCCTATGGCTGCCAAAACCCTGCCCATGCCGCCGGCGCCGCCGAATATGCCCGGGTAGACCGGGAAAGGAATACGACCTGTTACCGATATCGATTGTCCTGTTTGCGCTCTCGATTGGGATGCGCGCCTTCTTCGCCGTGTCACGCGGAGCGTTGATCAACATGCGCAAGTCGCGCCTGGAGGAGCTTGAGGAGCGCGGTGTCGCGAGCGCGCGCGCAATCCAGCACCTCGCCGACAACTCCAGCCGCCTGTTGGCCACCGCGGAGCTCGGCGCGACCTTCGGATCGATGTTTGCGGCGACCGTCGCGGTTCTGGACTTTGTTCCACTCGTGCGGGATGGGTTGGCCAGCCTCACCCAGTGGGACGCCTATGGGGTGCCCATTACGATGACCGCATTCGGCCTGGTCTTGTTCGTTTCAGGCATGCTTTTGTTTAGTATCGGCCGCCTGGTCCCGGAGACGCTCGCAGCCCGGTATGCCGAGCCAATTGCGCTCTCGATCATCTGGCCGATGAGGATCGCCAGCTGGATGCTGGCGCCACTCGTTCGGCTGGCCGTCGCGCTCAGCAACGGGCTGTCGATGCCATTGGGCGGTCAACGCCGCGAGACAGGCTCGATCGCGACCGAAGAGGAAATCAAGACCCTGGTCGACGCCGGCCAGGAGGAAGGTGTCATCGAGGAAGAGGAAAAGGAGATGATTTTGTCGGTCCTCGACTTCGGCGATACGGTTGCCCGCGAAGTCATGGTTCCCCGAATCGACATTATTGCGTCCGATGTCAGCGTGCCGCTTCGCGAGGCGCTCGACTTGATGGTCACCACGGGCCACTCGCGAATTCCACTCTATCGGGACACGATCGACGACGTGGTCGGGATTCTGTACGGCAAGGACCTGCTCAAGGTTCTCCGCGACGGCGAAAGCCCGCCGCTGGAACAGATCGCCCGGGAAGCTCATTTCACGCCGGAGTCAAAGCGAGTCAATGAGCTTCTTCAGGAAATGCAGAACCGGCGCGTTCACGTCTGCGTCGTCATTGACGAGTACGGCGGCACGGCGGGCCTGGTCACCATCGAGGACATCCTTGAAGAGATCGTCGGCGAGATTCAAGATGAGTTCGACGCCGAAGAGCCCGACTATGTGGCCCTGCCGGAAGGGGGAGGTTATCTAATCGACGCCGGGATGGCCATCGATGATGTGAACGAATTGCTCAACACGTCACTTCCGAGCGAGGAAAGTGACACGATCGCGGGCTTCATCTACGATCAATTGGGCGAGATCCCAAAGGTAGGGGCAACCGTACGCTACGATGGGATCACTTTGGAAGTGATGGCGGTCAGCGATCGCCGCATCGTAAAGGTGAAAGCAAAACATGTCGGAGAAGAAGCCCTCGCCCAAAGCCCGGACGACCAAACCGAAACGCCGGCCGAGCGTTAAGCTTGACCCAGATACGATCCTGGTGCTCATACAGGTCGCAGGCGCGGCGCGCCTCGAGGCCTATGCGCCTTACTCTAAATACTCGGTGGGGGCGGCGCTCCTCAGCGCCGGTGGTGAGGTCTTTGCCGGCTGCAACATCGAGAACGCTTCGTTTGGCCTGACCATCTGCGCCGAGCGCGCGGCGGTCGCCAAAGCCGTCAGTGATGGCGTGCGCGACTTTCTGGCGATCGCGATTGTCACAGAGGATGGCGGAACGCCCTGCGGCGCGTGCCGCCAGGTGCTTCACGAGTTCGCAGTCGACCGCGACCTGGCTGTCATCGTCGCCGATCGAAAGGGCCGTCACGTCGTGACCAGCACGGACGCCCTGCTGCCGAGCGGATTCAGACTCCGCTCGTAAGAATGCTCGGTCAACTCTGGCGCGCGGGATGGCGCCTGGCGCGCCCGGTCATTGGCGTGGTAGTCCTGATTGCGTGGGCGGCCATACCGTTGCGCCTTGGGATGATAGCGAACGCGGCCCCCCGGATTGCGGACAACGTCGCCCGGGCGCACCCGGCCCGGGTCGCCATCGTGTTTGGCGCCGCGGTGAGGGGCGACACGGTGTCGGCAATTCTGTACGACCGGGTAGCCGCCGCCGCCGATTTGTATCGGGCCGGCATCGTCCAAAAGCTACTTCTCAGCGGTGACAATCGGTTTGCCGACTACAACGAACCTGGCGCGATGCGCAAGACCGCCCTCGCCCTGGGAGTCCAGGATGTTGATATCGTCCTCGACTACGCGGGGCGCAGCACCTATGACACATGCTTTCGCGCTCGCGCGGTCTTCGGCCTCGACGAGGCGACACTTGTTACCCAACGCTTTCACCTGTCGCGGGCAATCACTTTGTGCGATGGGTTGGGCGTCCGCGCGACCGGTCTCGCATCAGACCGGAGGACCTATGCTGGCCAGTGGGCGAACGAACTTCGCGAGGTCGCCGCGTCGGCCAATGCGCTCGTCGAGCTGTATGTGACGCGACCCGTGCCGATTCTCGGTCCACCTGAGGTGATTCGTTAGCCAAATGTGTCCTTCATCAAGTTGGCGAACCACTTGCCCATTGTTTCGAAGCCGTCCGTCGTGGGCGACTCGGCCTCGAGCGCGCCCGGCGTTTTCATGATCTTCGTCAGCGGATCGTAGTGAAAGATCGCGGTTACCCACGCTGCCGTCGTCGCGGTGATCGGGGAATAGCATGCCGAATTCATGACCGGACTTGCGTTGACCGGCTGACTTAACATCGCAAAAACAGCTGGCGCGCCAACGCCGATAAAGGCCGCCAAACGATCGATCGGTATTTTGGCCACTTCGTCCTCCTGAAGCTCAATCGTGATCGCGAGCCTCTTTGTGCGCGTGAAACCACTGTGAGAAGCATTTCATGATCACCGACAGATGCGATGATCTCGAACTGGAGTCGCATGCTAGACTCCCTGCCTATGACAGTAGCAGGATTGAAACACGATCGTGTGGCCGCCTGGGCGCTCGTCACCGAGTGGACGACCGATCCGGCACTCATTCGTCACATGCTTTCGGTAGAGACCGCCATGCGGGCCTATGCCCCTCGCTTTGGCGGCGATTCCGAGACATGGGGGCTACTCGGGCTGATCCACGACTTCGACTACCAGCGCTATCCGACCCTGCATGGCGAGGAATGCCACCCTGTCATGGGTGTGAACCTCTTGCGTGACCAGGGCTGGCCAGATGAGATTCTCCATGGAATACTCGCCCATGCCAGCGAGCGCACCGGAGTCTTTCCAACCACCCCCATGGAAAGAACTCTGGTGGCGGTCGATGAGCTGACTGGCTTCGTGGCCGCGGTCGCCTTTGTGCGGCCCTCTAAGAATGTTGCCGACGTCCAGTTGTCCTCGATTAAGAAGAAGTGGAAGGAAAGGGCATTTGCGGCCGGCGTGCACCGGGATGAAATCGAAATTGCCGCGGACGCTCTGGGTGTTCCGCTGGACGAGCACATCGGGATTGTTTTGAGCGCCATGCAGGCCAATGCAGCCGGACTTGGTCTGGATGGCGTGAAGACAGCCTGAGATAAACGCATGCAGACAAGCCCGGGCCAGTCCACGCGGCGATGTCCTTCGTGCAGCTCGAAGATACAGGCCGATCTGGCGATTTGCCCGATTTGCGGCCATGACTCTGAACCTGTCGGAATTGTTGTCGAAGCCGCCTCGCCAAACGGGCCAGGGCTCATCAAACTCGAGTCGGGCACACTTTCACCGTCGCGCAGGATTCTGGGCGTGCTCCGCCGCCTGCCGTGGGGGGTGATTGGCGTTGTCGGGGTGATCGGCCTTCTTGCCATTGGCGCACGTTCATTTCTCCAGCTTGGCCCCAATGAATTTGCGGGTGTGCCGACCCGCACAGCGACGGTTGCGCCCTCCCCTACCCAGGCGCAGACCGCCACTCCAGCGCCAACCGCCACGTCGCGGCCGACCGCCGTGCCGGTTCTGCAGCCGACGCCAACCGTGTCTCCCCGGGCCACCTACGTGGTTCGCTTCGGCGATACGTGCGGAGACATCGCGGAAGAATTCAAGCTATCAGTCCGCGAACTGGCCGCCTACAATGACATCAGCCTACTGGGCGGAGGATGTTTCATTGTTGAGGGAGCTTCCCTGCGCATCCCCGGCCCAACCCCGACCGTTGGGCCGTCGCCAACCCTTCGGCCGGGGGAGACGCCCAAGTCGACTGACGTGCCGGTACCAACCGCAACGTTTCCGCCTCAGCTCGTGTATGAAGTGCGGCCGGGCGACGTGTGCGGGGTCATTGCCGAGCGCTTTCGAATCTCGGTCCGCCAGATCATCCAGCAAAACAAGCTTGATGATGATTGCTCGATTACCATAGGCCAGCGCCTCACCCTGATCTTCGCGACGGCAACGCCCTCGATCACGGCTACCCCCGCGATTGCCCAGACCCCCACCCCCCGCACCGGCTACAGCGCGCCCAGTTTGATTGGCCCTGGCGACGGGGAGGCGATTACAGGGACGGCAGAAACGGCGAGCCTGCAATGGCTTTCGGTGGGCATCCTTCGCGAGCGCGAGTGGTATGTGGTCCAGGTTCAGCCCTCAGGAGCGGTGACCGTGCCCATTTTTGAGACCAAAGCCACATCTCTCAAGCTATCACGCGACATACTGACCGGCCTCGACGAGCGCTCATTCAGTTGGTGGGTCCAGGTGAAAGAACTGATTTCGGTCAACCCGACCACGGGCGAGCGAATTTACCGCGAGAGCAGCCCGCCCAGCCTGGCCAGACGGTTTATATGGCGGCCCGCGCCCTCGCCGGCGCCGACCAGCGCGCCCTAGCTGACAGTCAATCGTCAGACGTCGAGCAGCGCAAAAACATCCAATTTCGAGATGACCCGGGAGCGCTGGATGGCCCCCCGCCGGCGCAACATGCGGGGAAGCCCAAGGATGCCGGCCAACTGCCCCTTTAGGCGATTGCGGGCCGCCTCGCCCCGCCAGGCGCGCAGCGCATCGCGTGTGATTTTGAGTTGTTCCCGCAGGATTTTCCCGGCGTTGGCACGCAGAATCTCACCGGGAACATCCTTGGCCAGCAGCCAGATCGCATTCCTTCCGTCGTAGAAGCTATTCAAGATGCCCCCACCCGTGGCGCTTACCTTGTGGTACACGATGGCATCATAGGCAAAGGCGCAGCGATAGCCCGCCAACTGAGCCCGCCAGGACAAGTCGACGTCTTCACAAGAAAACTGAAAGGTCTCGTCGAGGAGGCCGATCTTGTCGAGCATGGAACGCCGGTATACCGAAGCCGCGCCGCAAGCGCCAAAGACATAGGGCGTATCGAACTGGCCAGAATCGACTTGCCAGACACCCCGGTTAGCCGGGACGCCCCGGCTGGTAAAGGCGTCACCCGCGGAATGGAGTTTTTCGCGCTGGTCAAACAGGCGGAGCTTGCTGGCAACAAAACCAGCATCGGGATGGCGGTCAAAGGCCGCCTGGATTCTCTCCAGCCAACGCTCATCCGCTTCGGTATCGTTGTTGAGAAGCGCGACCAAATCACCCGAAGCGGCCTTGAAACCGACATTGCAAGCGCCGGCAAACAACAGGTTCCGGGGGAGCACAACATGATTGACTTCCGGAAAGTCCGAGCGGATCAGTTCGCGGGTCGTATCCGACGACGCGTTGTCCACCAAAATGACTTCCCCGGGAGGAAGTGATTGTCTCCGCAACGCGGCAAGACACACAGCCAGGTGACGCGCCCCATTCCACGTCGGGATGACGATCGATATCACGAAAAGGCATTATAGAATGGCGCAGCGCAGATTACTCGCGCGCACGATGACTAACAACGACGCGGGCGGAGCATCCGCGGATGCGAGCCTGATCGCCCCCGATCCGCGAACCGACAAGGAAATCGCGCGCGCGGCGCGTGAGAATCCGGCGCTTTTCGGGACACTCTACGAGCGGCATGTCGCGATCATCTATCGCTATGTCTACTACCGCGTCGGGAACCACGACGACGCTGAGGATCTGACCGCCCGCGTTTTCATGCGCGCCATGAAGCACATTAAGTCGTATGATGATCGGGGTGTCCCATTCACGGCCTGGCTATATCGAATCGCCCACAACGTGGTTGCGAATTTTCACCGGGACAACATGCGCCATCCGATGGTGAGCCTAGACGACGTCGAACCGCGCGAATCGCACCACCACGATGATGCCGATGCCCAGATCGACGCGCGAGCGGATCAGGCCAGGCTGGCCCTGGCATTCCGGAAACTGCCACAGGATCGGCAGCAGCTTATTGCCCTGAAGTTTTCGGCCCAGATACAGAACGCGGATATTGGTCTGATCATGCGCCGAAGTGAGGGGGCAATCAAGTCGTTGTATCACCGGACGCTTGAACAGCTTCGCGCGCTATTGGAGGGCGAACGATGAGCCGGACGCGAATGACCCCCGAGGACCTTGCCTGGCTCGAAAGCCGCCTGGGCGAATCGGCCGTGCCGGTCACCCCCCGGCCGGACTACGTGTCCCGGACCAAACGGGCCGTCCTCGAAGGCAAGATTGAGGACCAAGAAGCCAACACCCTTGCCAGCGCGTTTGTCATCACCTTTCTCGCCGCGGGCGCACTGGCAACGGCTGCCCTAACGGTTTCGTTTCTAATCCGCCATCGTCGGAGACGGTGAGGGTCCGGCGCCTGGCCAACTACAATTGGAAATGATGCTAATTCGCCGATTCTTGCGGGTAGCCGCGACCCTGGCCTTGGCCGGCTGCGCCAGCACCACGACCCCTGGCCCATTTGCCGGCACCCCGGGATCCCCGGCCAACCCAGGCCAGCCGCAAGCGACTGACGCGCCCACGCGGGCGGCATCCACCGCCGTGCCGGCCCCGGCAACCCGGGCTGCGCCCACACCGACGGCCGCGCCGATTGCGGCCCGCGTAAACGGGCAGGAGATTCCGCGCGAGCGGTTTCTGGCCGAACTTGCCCGATACGTCCAGGCGGACCCAGCCAAACCGGACCCCAACTCGGCGGCCGGAAAGCAACTTGCCGCCCAACTTTCCAGCATTTCCCTCGACGCCCTGATAGAAAGAGTGTTGATCGAGCAAGAAGCAAAACGCCTGTCAGTGTCGGTTCCGGACAAGGATGTCGATGAAGAGATCAGGGCGCTCGTGCAGCTTCGCGGCAGCCGCGACAAGTTCGATGCCTGGCTCAAGGCAAGCCGAATGACCGAAGAGGACGCCCGCGACATGGCTCGCGCGGATCTCCTGCTCGCCACGCTGAGGGATCGCATCGTCGCCCAAATGCCCCGAACGGCGGAATACATTCGGGCATATCACATTGTGCTGGCCACCCGGACTGAAGCCGAGCGCATCCTTGCCCAGGCTCAGCGCGGCGGTAATTTTATGGCTCTGGCCCAGGCCAACAGCATCGATGCCAGCACCCGCCCGGCGGGCGGCGACCTGGGCTGGTTCGCGCGCGGAACTGGCGCGGTGATTTGGCAGGAGATTGAAGATGCCGCGTTCGGCCTGAATACGAATCAGATCAGTGGCGTGGTGGCGAGCCCGATTGGCTTTCATATCATCAAGGTCACCGAGCGCCAGACCCGCGCGCTTGCCCCGGAAGACCAGTCGCGGCTGCAGCAAACTGCGATGACCCAGTGGCTGGCCCGCCTTAAGACGGGCGCAACCATCGAGCGCTTCAACTAGCCAGCCATGGGCACCCTCTATCTCGTTGCCACGCCGATCGGGAATCTTGAGGACATCACCCTCCGGGCAGTCCGCATTCTGCGCGAGTCTGCGCTGATCGCGGCGGAGGACACCCGCACAACGCGCGTTCTTCTTAATCACCATTCCATCTCGACACCGGCCACGAGCTATCACGAGCACAACAAAGTCGCCAAGATCGAGGAGATACTGGGCGCGCTCGAGACCGGCGACGTGGCTTTGGTCAGCGACGCGGGGACGCCCGGGATCAACGATCCGGGTTACGAATTAGTGGTGGCCGCAGTGGCGCGCGGCCATGCCGTGTCACCCATTCCCGGGCCGTGCGCCGCGATTGCGGGTCTGAGCGCGTCAGGGCTTCCAACCGATCATTTCGTATTCGCCGGCTTCGCGCCGCGCAAGAGCGGCGCGCTGGCGGAGTGGATCGGCGGGCTGCGGGATGAGCGGCGGACCACCATCGCCTACGAGTCACCGCACCGGCTGGCGGCCACGCTAAAGGCTCTGGCGACCGCTTATCCGGATCGCCCGTTGTGCATGGCCCGCGAGCTGACCAAGCTTCACGAAACCTTCTGGCGCGGGACTTGCGCAAACGCGACGATCGAAGTTGAAGCGCGCGCGCCGCGCGGCGAGTATGTCCTGATTCTGGGCGGAGCGGCCGAGCGCGAGGCCGAGGCCTGGGATGCCGATCAGGTCGCCCAGGCGCTTCGCGAGCGGCTTTCCCAGGGGTTCTCTGGCCGCGACGCGGCCGCCGAGGTGGCCAGCTTGTCGGGCTGGCCGCGCCGTGAAGTGGTCCGTTTAGTTGATGCGGTAAAATAGTCCGCCGCATTCAAGAAGGAGCGAGGAGCGAGTAGTGAGCAAC
Organism: Anaerolineae bacterium; assembly: GCA_046594095.1. Taxonomy (GTDB): domain Bacteria; phylum Chloroflexota; class Anaerolineae; order J036; family Brachytrichaceae; genus Brachythrix. The sequence goes on from JBKJQK010000245.1 coordinate 24,077, forward strand.
GAAGAGACCAATCCCGAAATCACCCTGGAAACCCCGGCCGTGGTTGCCCCCATGCCGGAGGGTATGACCATCAAGTCCCGCCACGCGGGCGCCGTCACGCGTATCGATCTGGGCGGGGCGCTGCTGCGCCTTGGCGACAGCGTTGACGGGTATCTGCACATTTCGAAGATGATCGCGCCCGATGGTGGCCCCGTCACCCGGGTCGCGGACAGTTTCAAGCCCGGCGATAGCGTCGACGTCTACATCACGGGCGTGAATCCCGAGAAACGCCGGGTTGACCTGACGATGCACAAGCCTCCGGCGATGGACTGGAACGACCTTCGCGAAGGCGCGTCTGTGGATGGCGTAAAGGTCGTTGCCGTCGAGAAGTTCGGCGCATTTGTCGATTTTGACGGCCCGAAGCATGGACTTGTGCCGTTCAACCTCATGACCCTGTCCAGCCGGCCCAAGGTAGGCGACGTACTGGAGAAGGTCTGGGTCATGGAAGCCAGCGAAGAGAAGCGCAGGATTGGGTTCACAATGATTGAACCCCCGGCGCTCTCCTGGGAGAATGTCAAGAAGGGTGAGGCCTATCACGGAAAGGTAAGCCGAATCGAGCGGAATGGCGCATACGTTGAGATCGGGGCCGAACGCGAAGGGCTCTTGAAGTCTGCCTCCTTTGGCGGCGGTTTTGTCAATGTGGGCGATTTCGTGGCAATCGGCGAGGAAGTCGATGTCCGAGTCACGTTCGTGGACGCGACCCGCAAGCGCATCGACTTGAAGCTGGATGGCCTGAATCCCGAGGATATGGCATTGTCGTCAGGCCCGGACGAGGAAATCTCACCCATGGCGGCCGCGATGCAGCGGGCCCGCTCAGGGCAGCGTGGCGGCGCAGTGATGTCCGCTGTTCAAGTCAAACCACAAAAGAAACAGCGCCAACTCAACGATGCGCTCGACCGCACGCTTGAGCAACTCAAGCAGCAGAAGCATGCCTGATCGTAGGCGAGCCGGGGCCAGGCAAAACGACTGCCTGGCCCTTTTTTTTATCTTTCCTGCAGGATGCGGAGCGTGTCGCGCGCAACAGCGTCGACGGGCGTCTGAAACGCAAAGGTGGTCCGCCAGCGACCCTGCCGATCGAGCAAGTAGGTGAAGCTGGTGTGCGCGACGAGATAGCCGGCTGAAGTTCCGGCCGGTTTTTGTTTCTCAAAGGCAGCGCCGAACTCAGTCGCGAATCGGCGAAGGGTGTCAATTTCCCCAGTCGCCGAAACAAAGTCCGGATCAAACGCGCTTATATACCGCTTCAGCACATCGGGCGAATCACGCTCGGGATCGACGGTGATATACAGGAAGGTTACTTCAGAGGCCTGCGAACCCAGCGCGGCTTTAACTTGCTTGAGCTCTGCCAGGGTGAGCGGACACACATCCGGGCAGAACGTGTACCCAAAGAAGATGAGCGTAGCCCGGCCCCGAATGTTGCTGAGTTTGAACGGCTGGCCGTTCATGTCCACCATGGAATAGTCCGGAATCTGGCGCGGGTTTGCCACTGTCATCCCGCCCGCTTGGGCAATCGGGGTGTACTGTGGCGGATCAACGATGAATTTTGCGACCAGAACGCCCGAAAACGCGGCGAGCAAAATCAGCGCGGCGAAGGCGAGTTTTCTCAGCATAGTAAGGGTATGGAGCATACACCTCGCAAGACTACAATGGGCCGCGGACGCGGACCTATGAACAAAACGACCAAAGCAGTTTCAATTGGGGGCGGATGCGGGTCCGTTCAGGTATTGCTCGGCCTGAGCAACCACCTGGACTCGCTTACCGGCATCGTCGCCGTTACCGACACGGGCCGAAGCACCGGCAAGGTCCGAGCGCTGGCCAACATCCCCGCGCCAGGTGACATCCGAAATGCGATTGCCACTCTTGCAACCAATGAAGCCTTCATGTCCCAGCTCATGCAGCACCGGCTCAAGGTGCCGAACAGCGAGGCGCTCGATGGCGTGGCGTTTGGCAATCTCATGCTGGCGGCCATCACCCAAATGACCGGCCATTTTGGCCAGGCGGTCGAACTCATGCAGAACATGGCCGGAGTCAAG
>JBKJQK010000031.1:0-18333 GCA_046594095.1 Anaerolineae bacterium
ATCTCGACATACAGGCGAAAGCCCGAGCGATCCGGGGGCTGATCGGGTCGTAGACCGACGCCTTCTCAAACACGTCAAGAATCATGTGTGTTTTCCGTTTGCGCCGTTTGCGGCCACGGGCGAGTGCGCTGCCAGCCGGCGCGCCAGCACGCCATCGGTGTATCCATAGTGCCGGAGAACCGCCAGCCGGGCCTGCTCGACATTCCGGGCGCGGATGGACCGGGCGATGTCCGTGTGTATCAGCAGCTCGCTCCGGGTCTTGGGCGGGCGCGCCGTCAGCGGAACGCTCGTGCTCATTCGGACTTCCCAGGTGATCCGGAACAACTGCAGCGCCAGCGGATTGCCGGCGATTTCAAAGAACCGCTTGTGAAAGCGGAAGTCCTCATCCTCGTAAAGCTTGCCCGCTTTTACTTTGGCCTCAATTTCGGTGACCAGCGCGTCGAGATCGGCCAGGTCCGCTTCGGTGGCCCGGGCCACGACCTGCTCGACAAAGAAGGCATCCAGCGCCTTGCGGACTTCCGTCACCTGAAAGACGGTGTGGTCATTGAAGACCATCCCGTACGACAGGCTGTCCATGATCGCGTCGAAGTTGAATTCGCGCACGACCCGCCCGCTGCCCTGACGGGCCTCAACCATCCCGAGCGCTTCCAACCCGCGCATCGCCTCGCGCACCGCGCTGCGGCTCACCTGGAGCCGTTCGGATAACACGCCCTCGGTCGGAAGCTTGTCGCCTGGGCGCAGTTTCTCGCGCAGGATGAAGTCTTTCAACCGGTCCACGATGGCCGTATTGAGCGAGTGATCCACGACGGGCCGAAGCGCGTTCGCGAGGCTGGGCTTTAGCATATGCGCATGCGTCCACCCCGACCCAAGTGGTAGGGTTGTCGGACAACTTGCATTGTAGGGTCGGAACCGCATTTGTCAAATGGGGAGACCGTCGGGCCGTTTCTCCACACGAACTGCTGAACCGGTTGCCAGCGCGCTTAACCGTTTTACGACGCCAGGAACGTCTCGATGGTGTAGTCCGGCCCCCGCCAAACGGCGAACAACTCGGCCTCGCGCTTGCGCACGGCCAGCGCCTTCTCGAGGACCTGGTCGGCGGCCGCGGGCGGGATCGCGAGGGCGCCATTCACATCCGCGTGGATGATGTCCCCCGGCCGGACGATCATGCCATCGATGACGACCGGGCTGCCGACATCCAGCCAGCGCAGCTTGCCATGCATCGGCGAGACTCCAGCCGCCCAGCAGGGGAGCCCAATCCCGCGCACGCCGTCGAGGTCGCGGATGCTGCCGTTGGTGAGGAATCCAGTCGCCCCGGCCAGCAGCATCATCGTCCCCATCCCGTCCCCGATCGTGACAGTGTAGCGCGGGCGCGGGCCCACCGACTCCATGACTGCGAATACCGGCAGACCGGTCTTTGCCGCTTCATGCATCAGGCGAATCCACTCCCGCCACAGGCTCTCCGGGTTGTCGACCCCGGCGCTGGTCGAGTCCATTCGGGCCGTCACGGCAATGCCCACCCGCGCGCCCATCTCGGGCATCAGAGCCCGCACATCCGGGCCGGTGTAGCCCACGGTCGGGTCGCGCAACTGCAGCATTTCCAGCCCATTGGCGACGGTCGGTGTGTCGAATTCGGTCAGGCGTTTGATTTTTTGGATGTTCATGTTTTTGGAGCCATTAGCCATTAGCCTTTAGCCGTTTGCTAAAGGCTAATGGCTAATGGCTAATGGCTTAAAACCACTCCCAACCACCCCGCGCTGCCCTTGGCCATCATCTCGAATGCGGATTGGGCCTGGTCGTAGGGCGTGATGTGGGTGATCAGGTGGTCGATTTTCAGTTGCCCGCCGGCCATCAGGCGCAGGCAGGTTCGGCGATTGCGCTCGCGCGTCCACGGCCAGTACGGGTGGGCGTTCGTCACCCCGGTCTCGTAGATCCCGGTCAGGGTGAGCTCACGCCGGAGCAGGTCCTCCTGCAGCCGGATCGTCGCGGTCCCCGGCGGGCTCCCGGTCAGCACGATCCGCCCGCGATCGGCGCAGGCCTCGAGCAATTGCTGCAGGATGCTGGCGGCCTGCGTGCAATGGAAGATCGTCTCGGCCCCCTGCCCGCCCGTAATCGCCCGAATCCGCGCCACGGCCTCCTCGCGCGACGCGTTGACGGTGTGCGTGGCGCCGCTCTCCATCGCCTTCTCCAGCCGGTCATCCGCCAGATCCACCGCGATGAGCGGATATGCGCCGCTCAGGCGGGCCAACTGCAGGGTGAGCTGGCCGACCATCCCCATTCCAAAGACCGCCGCCGCGCCATCGAGCTGCAGGGCCGCCCGCCGCACCCCGTGGAGGGCCACGTCTCCCAGGATGGCAAATCCAGCCGCGTCATCGCTGACACCGCCAGGGATCGGTAGCATATGTCCGTTGGGCGCGGCCGGGTCGACGAGCCAGTAGTTCGTGTGGTGGCCGCCGGTCAACACCCGCTGGCCGACCGCGACGCCGGCATCTGGGCCAGCCGCAACCACCGTCCCCACTGTCATGTAGCCGATGGGATAGCCTGCGTCCGCGCCGGCGGGCGTGATCCCATACGCTTGCGGCCCGTGGCGGACGAAGTTCATCTCGGAGCCGGCGCTGATCGCGCTGCGCGTCACCTTGACGAGCGCCTGGCGGCCAACAGGCTGGGGTGGCTCAAACGCCTCGATCACGATCCGCGGACCGGGGTAGAAGAGCAGGCGTTTCCCTTGCATGGGCATCAGAAAAGCTCCGGGATCATGGCCCGGGCGATCGGCTTGAGTTTGTCGGTCTCCAGCACCGTCCCCCAGGTACCGCGGATCTCCTGACTGGTTAAAGGTCGCATGCGGCTAGAGGTAGGTCTCGCTGATGACGCCCTTCAGGTCCGCCTCGAACTCGACCTCGAGGATCGGCGGGCGGGTGTAGTGCCAGTGCACGCCCAGGCACGCCATCGCGCCGAGCGGGGCCAGCACTTCGGAAGCCAGATAGCTCTCGGGCGGATGGACGCAATACAGGTTGACGTGGGTGATGTCGGCGACCGAAACGCCCAGCCCGGGCAACCGGCCAACGATCGAATTCATCACCCAGCGGGCCTTCTCGCGCATCGCGTCGGGCGAGGTCTCGCCCAGGCGGATGATGCTCTCGCGCGTGCCGCCGGGAAGCTCGCCCGCGCCGGCCGAGGCGAACGTCTTGCGCCCGTTCGGGCGCTGGCCGGGGACCGTGTAGCTGAAGCCGTAAAAGCTCGGCGCCGCGGGCCGCGCCGCCATTGTCTCGATCGCGACGTTGGTCCGGGTCATCGTGCCCAGGGGTTGGTCCGCGCCGCCCTGGCGAAGGCCATAGGCGTCCAGAAGGGCGACATACGCCGCGTTGAAGGCCCCAAAGCCGTCAAACGAGAGCGGCTCGGCGATGCGCAACTCGGCCCCGCACAGAGCCGCCATCGGCCGGCCGATCCCGGCCAGAAATGCCTTGATCCGCTCAAACGCTTGAGCCAGCGGCTGCGGCGCGACAAAAACGGCGTGCGCGACCGCATGACCGGCATGAGGGACGACGTCGTTGCAGAAAGTGCCGCTGCCCGGAACGAAATCAAAATTGCCCTCGGCGCGCGTATTCATGAAGATTCCCATTACCAGCCCTCCAAACCCCACAAGTCTTTGCGCGTGTTTTTGTAGACAAAGTGCTTCGGATTCACGGCCGTCGCGCCCGGCGTGTCCGCTATTACAAACCCGGTCATTACCGGCTCGTAGGCCGCCTTCCAGGCGATGGCGGCTTTGACGGTCAGGATCTTCATGTAGGCAGGCTCGATGCCCACGCTCTGCAACTGATGCAGGCTCATCGGCGCGGCCCGCAGCTCAGTCAGCAGAATGTAACTCGCCTGCAGGCTCGGGTCAGGCCGGACTTCCAGTAGGGCGGTCAGGCCCTGGTCGCCCCAGCGCACGCCGCCGTGGCGGGCCGCCCGCTCCTCAAACTTGCCATCGTGCAGGCACTTCACCCGGCCGGTCACGGTGACCGGCTTGCCGTGCATGTCATCCGTCTTGCCGCCCACCGCCAGGGTAAGCGTCGCTCCGATCCCGGCCCGCATGCAAGCCCGCATCGCCTCGGGATCAGCCAGGGTCACGACCCATCCATCGGCGTTCTGGCGAATGAGCTCGTCAAGCACGAAAGTGGAATCCGCCGCCGACCCGCCCCCGACGTTGTCGCCGATATCGACGATGACATACGGGCCCGCGCCGTCCGGCCCTGCCGTGGCCTTCATGGCGATGAGGACGGCGCCTTTAACGTCAGGGATATGGACGTCGAGCTCCTCGCGCAACGCCCACAGCTTGGCCGCGAGATCGTCGGCGATCTTGTCCGCCTGAGCCTGATCGTTGTTTGTCACCACGACCACGGCGTTGCCCATCGCCGGCACATCCGAATACTGATAGCACAGCGACATGCTGGCGGCCAGCACGCCAGGCTGCTTTTCGAGCTCGGGCATCTGGTTCCACAGATCGCGCAGGGGAGGCGAGCTGGTGTGCTGGTGGCTGATGTTGATCATCATCGGCACCGAACGATAGGCCATGACCGGCTTCACCTCGCCCCGCAGCATGGCGCTGATGATCCTGGCCGCCTGCAGGCCGCGCTCGCGCATGTCGATATGCGGGTTGGTCTTGTAGATCACCAGCGCGTCGCAGTTTTTGACCACGTCCTCGCCAATGCTGCTGTGCGGGTCATGGGTGACCACAAAGGGCAGGCCCGGCCCAAATGCCACCCTCACGCGCCGGGCGAACTCCGCGTCCGCGTTGAAGAAGTTCTCGGCCACAAACGCGCCGTGCAAGGCGAGCAAAATCCCATCAATCGGGCCGGCCGCTTTCAGCGCTGCGACCAGAGCATCGGCCAGCCAATCGAAGGCGGCCGCCTGCACAACGCCCGAAGGCGTCGCCACAGCCGAGAAGGTCGGGATGGCTTCATACCCGAATCGCGCGGCGCCATCCAGAAAACCGGTCACTTCGCTGTGCGCGCCGGCGAAATATCGGGCGATCTCGTCGCCACGCATGATCCGGAAGTCGCTCAGCGGCGTGGTTTGCGCGGCAAAGCTGTTCGATTCGTGGATGATGTGGGCGACGGCTATTTTCATGGGGTTTAGGTGAGGCTCTTGAACACCTCGCGGGCGACGGTCACCGCGTGGTCGATCTCGGCCTCGGTGTGGGCGGCGCTGATGTACCACAGCCCGCGCCCAATGATCCGGATGCCGCGCTCCTGCATCTCGGTGATGAAGCGCGAACCTTTCGGCTTGTCATATTTGAACGTGCCGCGGAAGTCATGGATGTCAGCATCCGCGGCGAACCCGACATGGACCATTGGCCCGGGCCCCATGATGACGGCGTTCTGGCCCGTCTCGCGGTCCGCCTCGCGCAGCCCGGCGATGAGGCGCTTTCCCAGCCGGTGCAGCCGTTCGTTGACGTGATCGTTCTCCAGCACCTCGATCGTGGCCAGCGCAGCCGCGATGGTCGGGTTCCCGGCATTCATCGTGCCGGCGTGGACGACCCTGCCGTCGGCGATCGGCTGCATCCACTTCTGCCTGCCCACGATGGCCGAGATCGGATAGCCGTTGGCCATTGCTTTGGCAAAGATGGCCAGATCGGGGGTAATGCCGTAATAGGTCTGCGCTCCGCCGAGATGAATCCGGAAGCCGGTAATGACCTCGTCGAAGATCAGCGCGCAACCATGCTTGTCGGCGAGATCGCGCAGGCCCTGCAGGAAGCCGGGCAGCGGCTCGATGCAACCGGCATTGCACATGATCGGCTCGGTGATGATCGCGGCCACATCATCGCCGTGCGCGGCCAGCGCGCGCTCGACCAGGGCCAGGTCGTTCCAGGGCAGAAGGATGAACTCATCCCGTCCATGCTCGGGCAGGCCCAGCGACCATGCCACCGCAGTCGGGGCTTCGCGCTCGCCCATTGCCTCGAGCGAAGGCGCGCCGATGCCGTAGGCGACGTTGTCAAACCAGCCGTGGTAGTGGCCCTCGAAGCGGATGAACTTGCGCCGGCCGGTGACAGCCCGGGCCACCCGCAACGCGGCGTGATCGGCTTCGGAGCCGGAGAGATTGAAGCGAATCAACTCGGCGCACGGAATGATCTGCTGCAGCTTCTCGGCCAGCTCTATCTCGGCCAGATGCAGGGCGGCGTACAACTGCCCGTCGCGCGACGCCTTTTCCACCCGATCTAAAACGAGCGGATGGCTGTGGCCCAGGATGAGCGGCCCCTGGCTCAGAGTGAAGTCGAGGTATTCGTTTTCATCCACATCCACGATGTGGCTGCCCGCGCCGCGCGCATACACAAACGGATGCGGCGAATTGAACTTGCGGAACTCGCTCGATACGCCACCGGCGAGCGACTTCTTGGCCCGTTCAAACAACGCCCGGGAACGATCGTGGTTCTTCATTGATCTCGTATTGAAGCAGTTTAGACGCTGACTTGGAATACGTGCGAGTATCGCCACGGGAAACGTATCGTTTCGCGAAACGAAAGCGTTCCTGTAAACTATATTTCAGATGCGGCACTTAGACGGCACCGAATCAACCTCCGGAAACAGCGCCTATGTCGTGAAGCCCGTGCTGAAGGCCTTGCGGGTCCTGGCCTCGCTCGGGGACGCGGGTCGGGAGTTGCGCCTGGCCGAAGTCGTGCAACTCGTCAAACTCCCCAAGGCCACGGTCTACAAATACCTGAAGACCCTGTGCGAGTCCGGCTTCGTGTCGTATGACACCAACGAGGACACCTACTGGCTCGGGTCGCGTTCCTGGTCGCTCGGCCGCACCGTCGACCCCAGCCTGCGGGTGCGCGAGATTGCCCACCCCCTGATGCGCGAATTGCGCGACCAGTGCGGCGAAACGGTCAATCTGGGGGTCATGAACGGGCCGGACGTGGTCTACCTGGAGATGGTCCAGAGCCGGCACACCCTGCGGATGCAGGCCACGATCGGCGCCCACGATCCGGTCTATTCGACCTCGCTGGGCAAAGCAATCCTGGCCTTCCGTCCGCCCGAGCAATGGAACCAGCACATCCCGACCCGGCTGGCCGCGCGGACCAAACACACGATTACGACCGTGGACGGGTTGCGCAAGGAATTACTCGCCATTCGGAAGCGCGGCTATTCGATCGACAACGGCGAGAACGAGGACGGCGCCTGGTGTGTGGGCGCGCCGATTCGCGATCAGGACGGCAGTGTCATCGCCGCCATCAGCATCTCGGCGGTCGCCAACCGGGTGGGCCGCGACCTTGAAACCGAATATGCGCGGATGGTCCTCCACACCTCGGACGCGATCTCAGTGAAGCTCGGCTACAAAAAACCATAGCCTCGGAGGAATCCCCATGCTCGTCATCGACTCTCATCTGGACCTCGCCTGGAACGCAATGTCATGGGAGCGCGATCAAACCGCCAGCGTCATGACGATCCGCCAGGTAGAGTCGCCGATGCCCGGAAAAGGGCGCGGGTTGAACACGGTTGCGCTGCCCGAGATGCGCGAAGGCCGGGTGTTCCTCTCGTTCGCCACCCTGCTTTCGCGCAACACGGGCAAGACCACGCCGGGCATCGACTATGCGTCCGTATCCCAATGCCACGCCGCCGCCCGCGGCCAGCTGGCCTATTACCGCCACCTTGAGGCGGCCGGCCAGCTCACCATCATCGACAACCGCGCCCAACTCGATGCGCACACCCTTGCCTGGCAGGCCTGGGACAAGAAGAACGCAAACGCGCCGCGCGAGAAGATCGCCGGCCAGCCGCCGCTGGGGATCGTCATTTCAGCCGAGGGCGCCGATCCCATCACATCGCCCGGCGAACTGGCCGACTGGCACGCCCTCGGACTGCGCCTGATCGGGCCCGCGCATTACGGGACCAACCGATATGCAGGGGGCACCGGCACCCAGCTCCCGCTCAACCCGAAGATCGGGCCGGCCCTGCTCAAGGAGATGCGCCGCCTGAATATCGCCATGGACTGCACCCACTTGAGCGACGAGGCCTTCTGGCAGGCGGTCAAGGCCTACGACGGTCCGATCCTGGCCAGCCATCAGAATTGCCGGGCCATTTCGCCCGTCCAGCGCCAGTTCAGCGACGCCCAGATCAAAGTCCTGATCGAGCGCGACGGCGTGCTCGGCGCGTCGTTTGACATTCACATGGTCCGGGCCGGCTGGCTGTTCGCCACGTGGAACAACCTGACCTATGAGAAGCCGGTGACGATGAACGAAATCATCGACCACATGGACCACATCTGCCAGCTCGCGGGCAGCGCCCGCCATTGCGCGCTTGGCACTGACCTCGACGGCGGATTCGGGCGCGAGCAGTCGCCGAAGGATCTCGACACGATCGCCGATCTGCAGAAGATGGCCGGGCTGATGGCTGATCGGGGCTACTCGGCCGCGGACATCGACGGGATCATGCACGGGAACTGGCTGCGCTTTTTGCGAAGTCTGTGGGGGTAATGGAGCCGACGCTCCCCCACACCTGCGCTACGATGCGCCTGTCGTGACCGAACTGCTACCCATCCACGCGGCAATTCCCGAGATCAAGGCTCACCTGAGCGCGAGCTCGCTTGCCATCGTGCAGGCGCCGCCGGGCGCGGGCAAGAGCACCGTGCTTCCCCTGGCGCTTCTGGACGAGCCGTGGCTGAAAGGACGGCGCATCCTCATGCTCGAGCCCCGGCGCCTGGCCGCCCGGTCGGTCGCCGCGCGGATGGCCCATACCCTGGGAGAGGCGGTTGGACAGACCGTTGGCTACCGGGTGCGCTTCGAGCATCGAACCGGCCCGCGGACCCGCCTCGAGGTCGTCACCGAGGGGATCCTCACCCGCCGGATGCAGGCTGACCCGGGCCTGGATGGCGTGGGTCTGGTCATCTTCGACGAGTTTCATGAGCGCGGTCTGGACGCCGATCTGGCCCTGGCCTTGTGCCGCGACGCGCAACGCCATCTACGCGACGACTTGCGCATCCTGATCATGTCGGCCACCCTCGACGCGGATGCGCTGGGCGCGGCGCTGGACAATCCGGCGATTGTCATTGCCAGCGGCCGTCAGTACCCTGTCGAGGTCACCTACCTGGCCCGCGAGATCGCGGGCCCTCTGTACGCGGTCATGGCTGACGCGGTCTCTCGCGCGCTGTTCGGCGGCGCCGGAGACCTGCTTGCGTTTTTGCCCGGGGTGAGCGACATCGCCCGGGCCCTGGCCCTCATCGCCGAGCGCCATCCCGATATCGCCACCCTACCCCTGCACGGCGAGCTGTCGCTGGATGCGCAGCAGATCGCGCTCGACCCCGATCCCCGCGGCCGGCGCAAGATCGTCCTGGCGACTTCGATTGCCGAGACCTCTCTGACGATCGAAGGTATTGGCATCGTCATCGACTGCGGCTATGCCCGGGTGCCGCGCTTCGACGCCCGGACCGGCCTGACCCGGCTAGAGACGGCCCGCATCACCCGCGACAGCGCCGACCAGCGCGCCGGACGGGCCGGCCGCCTTGGCCCGGGCGTGTGTCATCGCCTGTGGACACCCGAGACGCATGCTCAACTCGTCCCGACGCGCCGGCCGGAGATTCTTGAAGCCGACCTGACCCCGCTCCGGCTGGAACTGGCCCAATGGGGAGGGCGCGAGGCCGGAGACGTGCGCTGGATCACCCCGCCACCCGTCGGCGCGATGCGCCACGCCCTCGAATTACTCCACGAACTCGGCGCGCTGGAAGGCGTGGCCCCCACCCCGCGCGGACGGGCCATGCTGGATTGGCCCACCCACCCGCGCCTGGCCCACCTCCTGATCGAGGCCGCCAACGACGGTAATGGGTCATTGGCCGCGGACGTCGCCGCCCTGCTCGACGAGCGAGATCCGTTTCCGCGGGACTCATCGGCGGGCGTCGATCTGAGTCTGCGGGTCGAGGCGTTGCGCGCATGGCGGGCGAGCGGATCCACGCGCGAGGGCGACCCGCGGGCGCTTGCCCGCATTGACCGGCTCGCCGCCCAGTGGCGCCGGCAGCTCGGGGTTCGGGCCGATAACGGCCCGGTCGACCCGGAGGATGTGGGCCGGCTTGTGGCATTGGCCTACCCTGATCGCATCGCCCGGGCCAGAGACAGCAACTCCGGGCGCTACCGCCTCGCCAACGGCCGGGGGATGCGCCTGCCGCCGGGCGACGCGATCGGCGGGTCAACCTGGCTGGCGGTCGCCCATCTGGACGACGCCGGCGACGAGGGCCGGGTCTACCTTGCCGCGCCGTTGCGCGAGTCCGAACTCGAGGCCATCGCCGTCGACCATGACGTGGTGGGTTGGGACGCGAAAGAGGGCACGCTCATGGCCCAGCGCGAGCGGCGGATCGGGGCGCTCGTCCTGTCCCGACGGCCCATCCTGGACGTCCCGCCCGAAATCCGGTTTCAGGCGTTGTGCGGAGCCATTCAGGCAGAAGGCTTGGGCTTGCTGCGTTGGACGGACGCGGTGAGTCAGTGGCGAGACAGGATGCTCAGCCTGCGGGTCTGGCGGGGCGAGCCCTGGCCCGACCTGTCCGATGCGGCGCTCCTCGCCCACCCCCAGGCCTGGCTGAGCGGCTGGCTCGAGGGGGTATCCACGCGCGCCCATTTCGGCCGCCTGGACGCGGGCGCGATCATGGCCGGGCTTGTCTCACGCAGGCAACTCAGCGATCTGGAATCTTTGGCGCCGACGCATCTAACGGTCCCAAGCGGGTCGCGGATCCAACTGACGTACTTCGCGGACGGCGCCGCGCCGGTGCTGGCCGTCAAACTTCAGGAAATGTTCGGGCTGGCCGACACGCCGGCGGTCAACGAAGGCCGGACGAAGGTCCTGCTCCATCTGCTGTCGCCCGCCCAACGCCCGATCCAGGTCACTCAGGACCTGCGCAGCTTCTGGGCGAACACTTACCCGGGGGTGCGCAAAGAACTCCGAGGGCGCTACAACAAGCATCCCTGGCCCGAAGATCCGTGGAACGCGCCCCCGACCCGCAAGACGGTGAAGGCGAGCGGCCCTACGCCCCGCGCACCTTGAACGTATCAAAGTCGCGGGCAACGATGGCGCCCGGGAAAATCGACCGGGCCTCCTCGACGATGTCCTTCTCGCGATTCCGCCCCGAAATGTGGGTAAGCGTGAGCGCCCGCGCGCCGGCGTCGCGGGCCAGCCTCGCCGCGTCGCCCGCGGTCAAATGCCCATAGCTGCGGGCCAGCTCTGTGTCGGCGTCGAGATAGGTCGCCTCGGTCACCAGCATGTCGGCGTCTTTGACGATCTTGACCAGGCTCTCGGTCTCGGCGCAATCGCCCGTCATTACCAGCTTGCTCCCGCGCTGCAATGGACCGAGCACCTCATCGGGCTGGATCACCCGGCCATCGGCCAGCGTGATCGGCGCGCCACGCACGAGCTCGCGCCGCTCAGGGCCGGACGGCACGCCCAGTTCAGTCGCCCGCTCATTCAAGAACGGCCGGCGCGAGTGCTCCTGGAACAGATACCCAAAACAGTCCGGCCCGCGATGGCGGACCGGAAAGGCGACCACGTCGAAGTCCTCCGCGCTCACCAGGATGCCCGGCTTGACCGCGACCAACTCGATCTTCATCGGCGGGCGCTGACCGCGAAAGACGATCTTGTAGATCAGGTCCTCGACCCGGTCCAGCACTGATTTACCGCCATAAATCCGCAGACTATCCAGCGTCTCCCACTGGGCCAGGGTCGACATCATCCCGCCCAGGCCGAAGTAATGATCGAGGTGGGGATGGGTGATCAGGATGTGCTCGAGCCGCCGGAAGCCGAGGCCGCTCGACAGGAGCTGGCGCTGGGTGCCCTCGCCGCAATCGACCATGAAACGGTAGTCGTCGTGGGCGACGATGGCCGAGGACAGCCCGCGCTTTGGCAGGGGCGTTGAAGCGGCCGTGCCCAGAAAGGTCAGTTCGAACACAGTTACTTCACTTCTCGCCCGCCATAGTGGCGCTTGTAATATTCCAGAAATTCGCCGGTCTTGATCTTGCGCCACCAGGCCTCGTTGGCCTGATACCAGCGCACAGTCTTCTCGATCGCCTGGGCAAAGGTGTGGCCGGGCGTCCAGCCCAGCCCGCGAACCTTGGTGTTGTCGACCGCATAGCGCCGGTCGTGGCCGGGCCGGTCGGTGATTGGCTGGATCAGCGAGTAGGGCTTGCCCAGCAGGTCCAGGATCGCATGGGCAAGGTCGATGTTGGGCGTTTCGACTCCGCTACCGACGTTGTAGGCCTCGCCAGGGATGCCCTTCTCGACCACGATGTCGATACCCTCACAATGATCGAGGACGTACTGGTAGTCGCGCATCTGCCGCCCGTCGCCATACATCGGGAGCGGCTTGTCGTCGATGGCGTTCGTCACCCAGACCGGCACCACTTTCTCGGGATACTGATACGGGCCAATGTTGTTCGTCCCGCGGGTGATGGTGACCGGCAGCCCGTAGGTGCGGTGATAGGCCAGACACAGCAAATCGCCGCCGGTCTTGCTGGCCGAATACGGGCTGCTTGGGCGGACCGGATCGATTTCCAGGCTGCGGGCGGGATCTTCGACATCGCCATACACCTCGTCGGTCGAAATCTGGTGATAGCGCTCGACCTTAAACGCCCGGGCGGCCTCGAGCAGCTCATAGGTGCCATAGCAATCGGTCATGATGAAGGTGCCCGGCTCCTCGATCGAGCGGTCGACGTGCGAGTCGGCGGCGAAGTTGATGATGATGTCGACGGCATTGGCTTTGACCGCGTCGAAGACAGCCTCGCGATCGGCAATATCGCCCCGCACCATGGTGTAGCGGCCCTTGAACTTCGCCGCGATGTCGGTCAGGTTATCCGGGTTCCCGGCATAGGTGAACTTGTCGTAGACGATGACATTCCAGTCGGCCCGCTTTTCAAGGACGTAGCGGACGTAATTGGATCCAATAAACCCGGCGCCGCCGGTAATGAGGACGTTCTTCATGGCGCGGGAGATTGTACCGGACGGGTGAGCGGCGGTGCATCATCGTACAATCCGCGCATGGAAGCAGCCACCCCCTATCGCCATATCGAATTTGCGCGCGACGGCAAGATCGCCTTCGTCAGCATGAACCGGCCCGAGAAGCGCAACGCCCTCTCGGTCGAGCACATGCAGGAGCTGATCGCCTGTTTTGCGGCGATTGGCCAGGACAAGAGCATCTCGGTCGTAGTCCTGCGCGGGAACGGGCCGGTCTTCTCGGCCGGCCACGACCTTGGCGAGATGATCGGCCGCGACGATGACTTCTACCTGCACGAGTTCGAGGTGTGCACGATTCTGATGCAGACGATCCAGTCGATCCCCCAGCCGGTCATTGCCCAGGTCCAGGGGATTGCGACCGCGGCGGGCTGCCAGCTTGTTGCCACGTGCGATCTGGCGGTCGCCTCTGAGGCAGCCCGGTTTGCCACGCCCGGGGTGAAGATCGGCCTGTTTTGCACGACCCCGATGGTCGCCCTCACCCGGGCCGTTGGGCAGAAGAAGTCTATGGAGATGCTTCTGACGGGCGAGTTCGTGCCGGCCCACGAGGCCCTGGCCGCCGGGCTGGTCAACAAGGTGGTCCCGGCCGAGGCGCTTGCGGCCGAGACACTGGCCCTGGCCAACAAGATCGCGACAGCCAGCAGCGCCGTGATCGAGATCGGCAAGCAGGCCTTCTATCGCCAGTATGGGCTGCCGCAGGCCGAGGCGTACGCCTATGCCAAAGACGTGATGGCCTGCAACGCCAGCCACCCCGACGCGCAGGAGGGAATGAGCGCGTTTGTCGCGAAGCGCCAGCCGCAGTGGAAGGGGCGGTGAGCGCGGAGCTCGTCCGCTGGAAGGTCCGCGCGCGGGGCGTTGTGCAGGGCGTCGGCTTTCGGCCGTTTATCCACCAGCTCGCCACGCGCCTGGGCCTGGCCGGCCACGTGGGCAACGATAGCGCCGGGGTGTTCGCGGAGATCGAGGGGCGGCCGGCCCGCCTGGCCGAGTTTGTCGAGACCTTGAGCGAGCGCCCACCCCCGCTGGCCCGGATCGAGTCGATCGAAACCCTGAAGATCCCGCCGTGGGGCGAGCGCGGGTTTCGAATCGTCGAGAGTCGGGCCGCGCCCGGCGCCCGGACCCTGGTCTCGCCCGACATCGCCGTGTGCGATGACTGCCTGCGCGAGATGCGCAACCCGACCGACCGGCGCTTCCGCTACCCCTTTACAAACTGCGTGAACTGCGGCCCGCGTTTTACGATCACGCTCGACATCCCCTACGATCGGCCTTCAACCACGATGGCGCCGTTTCCGATGTGCGCCGACTGCGCCCGCGAATACGCCGATCCCGGTGACCGGCGCTATCACGCCCAGCCGATCGCATGCCCGACGTGCGGCCCGCAGGTATGGCTGGCCGACCCATTGGGCGGGCGTCTCGCGGAAGCTGACGCCGCGATCCATGCCGCGCAAGAACTCCTGCGCGCCGGGAAGATCGTGGCGATCAAGGGTCTGGGCGGGTTTCATTTGGCCTGCGATGCGACCAACCCGCGGGCCCTGGGCGAGCTGCGAGCCCGCAAAGGCCGCGGCGACAAGCCGTTCGCGGTGATGGCCGCCAGCCTCGAGGCCGCCCACGCCTTTGCCCGAATCGACGCAGACGAGGCGCGCCTCCTAAGCGGCCCCGAGCAGCCGATCGTCATCGTCGCGCGAACGGACGCGAGCGGCCCCTGCCCCGACGTTGCGCCCGGCAATTCTACGTTGGGCGTGCTGCTTCCGTATACCCCGCTCCATCACCTGCTGCTCGACGGGCTGCCCCCGCTGGTGATGACCTCCGGCAACCGCAGCGACACGCCGATGGTGACCGCCAACGACGACGCCCTGCGCGAGATGGCCGGCATCGCCGACGCGTTTCTGCTCCACGATCGGGGCATCCACATTTTCTGCGACGACTCGGTGGCCCGCGTGTTTGAGGGCCGCGAGCTGCCCATCCGCCGGGCCCGCGGATACGCCCCCTTCCCGGTCCGCCTGCCGCTGGCGGCCCCGCCCCTGCTGGCCGTCGGGGGTGAGCTCAAGGCGACGTTGTGCGCGGCCGAGGGCGGGCACGCGTTTCTCAGCCAGCACATCGGGGACATGGAGCGCTTGGAGACCCTCGACGCCTTCTCCCATGCGGCCGAACACCTGACCCGCCTGTTTCGAATCACCCCGGAGGCGATCGTCTGCGACCGCCATCCAGATTACCTGTCCACCCGATGGGCGCGGGCGCGCGGGTTGCCCGTCATCGAGGCCCAACACCACCACGCTCACATCACCTCGGTGATGGCCGAGAACGGCCACCCCGCCGACCGGCCTGTGATCGGGATCGCCCTGGATGGCACGGGCTATGGCGACGACGGCGCGATCTGGGGCGGCGAAATCCTAATCGCCGATTACGCCGGATATCGCCGGGCCGCCCATCTGGCCTACGCGCCGCTGCCGGGCGGCGACGCGGCCATCCGCCGGCCCTATCGGATGGCGTTGGCCCATTTGCGCAAAGCCGGCCTGGACTGGGATGAGCGCCTTCCATGCGTGGCCGCCTGTCCGGAGAACGAGCAAAGGGTGCTGCGCCGCCAACTCGAGACGAATCTCAACTGCGTGCCAACGAGCAGCATGGGCCGGCTGTTTGACGCGGTCGCAAGCGCGATCGGCGTCCGGCATGTCGCGACCTACGAGGCCCAGGCCGCCATCGAACTCGAGGCCATGGCCGACCTCAGCGAGGGGATCGGATACCCCTTCGACCTGGCTGGGGATGATCCCATCCGCATCGATCCGGCGCCGATGTGGCGAGCCCTCGTCGCCGATCTGCTGGCCGGCGTCCTGCCCGCCCGGATCGCCGGACGTTTCCATCGCGGGGTGGCCGCGGTCGTGGTGGCCCTGGCCGAACGCCTGCGCGCGCGCGACGGGCTGAAGACGGCCGCGCTTAGCGGCGGTGTATTTCAGAACGTCACGCTGCTGGGGCTATGCGTGAGGCCGTTGCGGACGGCCGGCTTCGACGTGCTGCTCCACCGCCAGGTTCCGCCCAACGATGGCGGCCTGGCGCTTGGGCAGATTGCAATTGCGGCGGCTGGACGCCGTGATCCCGCCGCATAGCATTCGGCTCGTGCGATCAATTTGAAACACGGATAAAACGGATGCGCACGGACCTTCACAGAAGGGATGAATAGAGCCATCCGTGAAGGTCCGTGCGCATCCGTTTTATCCGTGTTCCTAACGTCCGCTCAACTCCCGCAGTCTGCGGTCAGCCATCCCCGGCCGCCCGGCGGTAATCCGCCGCCGTCATCCCGGGCAATAAACCTTCGGCACAAAGGTCTGATAGTCGACCGGCGGGCGCACATAACCCGTTTCCTGGATCTTGGGCAGTTCGATCACTGGAGGCACGATCTCCTCATACGGAATCAGCGCGAGCAAATGGTGGATCATGTTCAGATACGCGATGTTCTTGTTGTCCGAGTCAATCACATACCACGGCGACTGCTTTGTGTCGGTGAACGAGAACATCTCATCCTTGGCCCGCGAGTATTCGTGCCACATGGCCCGCGACTTCAGGTCGATTGGGCTGAACTTCCAGCGCTTGGTGACGTCGTTGAGGCGGGCCTGGAAGCGCCGCTCCTGTTCCTCGGAGCTGACCGAGAACCAGTATTTGATCAGGATCATGTTCGACCGGATCAGCATCCGCTCGAACTCAGGGCACGAGCGCAGGAACTCGCGGTATTCGTCCTCGGTGCAGAAGCCCATCACCCGCTCGACGCCCGAGCGGTTGTACCAGCTCCGGTCGAACAGGACGATCTCGCCGGCCGCCGGCAGGTATTGCGCGTAACGCTGGAAGTACCACTGGCTCTTCTCCCGCTCGGTGGGGGTGCCCAGCGCGACGACCTTGCACACCCGCGGGTTGAGCTCCTCGGTGATTCGTTTGATGGCCCCGCCCTTGCCCGCGGCGTCGCGGCCCTCAAAGATGATGACCACCTTGAGACCCTTGGCCTTGACCCACTCCTGGAGTTTGACCAGCTCGATTTGCAGGCGGTCCAGTTGTTTTGCGGCTTCCTTCTTGCTGAAGCCGCCCTTGCCCAGGCTTTCAATGTCGCGCTCAATTTTCTCGCGGTTTTTGTCGCGTTTGATCTTGAGCTCGTCAGTTCCGCCCGCGGCGTCGGCGCCCTTGTCCTTCTTCTGCTTCTTGTCCTTCTTGTCCTTCTTATCTTTCTTGTCCTTCTTGTCTTTCTTGTCTTTCTTGTCCTCCTTCGGTTTCTCTGGCTCAGCCGGGGCGGATGGCCCGGCCGTCGGAGCGGCGGGCTCCTTTGGCTTGTCGGGCTTTGCGACCTCAACCGGATGGGCCGGAGGCGCGTCCGGGCGCGCGACAGCGGTCACTCGCTTGTCGGGTTTCTCGTCCGCAACGGCGGGCGCGGCTATCTTGGCGCCGCGCTTGGGGGTGGTCTTCACGATCTTGGTCATTTCAGATTGCCTCCAGTCGAACGCTTCCATTATGGGCCGGGGAGGCGATTCTGTCACGTGGGGGGGGTGTCGCGGAACTGCGGTGGGTAGCGCGTTGGAGTTTAGGCTTTAGCCGGCGGCGGAACTTCGGGGCTTCAGCCCGCTCAAAATTGATCACGAAAGGCCCCAAAAAACCAGCTACACAATGTTCCGCCGCCGACTAAAGCCTAAACTCCAACGCGCTCCGCATACTTTTTCTTAATGTTCGGCCGCCGGCTGAAGCCTGAACCCCAAGACACGTCGTGGCGCGAAATCCCCAGGGCCTTGAGATATCATCCGTCGAAGTATTCTCGATGACAACAGACCGTGCGCGCCCACCCTTCACATCAGACCGCCTCTTCGGCGTCGCCGGCGCCTTGTCCGGCGCGATGGCCGTCTCAGCCGGCGCCTTCGCCACCCACTCCCTCAGGGGCCTGCTGAGCGCGGACGCGCTGGCCAACTGGGAGACCGGGGCCCGCTATCAAATGGTTCACGCCCTGGCCTTGCTCTTCGTGGCGTGGCTGGCAAGTCAGCGGCCTGGGCGCCCGGCGCAAGTTGCGGGCTGGGCGTTCATCGCCGGGACCGTGCTTTTCAGCGGCAGCCTGTATTTGCTGAGCCTGACCGGAGCGCGCTGGCTTGGCGCGGTCACCCCGATCGGCGGCGCCGCATTTATTGCCGGCTGGCTGGCCATCGCCTGGAGTTGGATCCGCCGGTGAACGCCGATCTGCGCGAGCGGCTGCGCCGGCTCGGGGTGACCAAAGGCGCCGCCCATCTCAAGCCCTCTACCCGGCCGCGTGAGCCGGAGTTCGCCTCACCCGTGCAGCGCGGCACGGCCAGCGAGCCGCCGCTTGCGGCCGCCACGCTTGAGCCAGTGGTCACGGCCTTTGGCCCGGCCTGGTTTCACCGCA
>JBKJQK010000043.1:0-3240 GCA_046594095.1 Anaerolineae bacterium
CTGCGCGCCAGCGCTCGGCACGCACGCCAAAGGCGATCAACTCGCCATCCCGCATCCGGTTGATCCGGACATTGGACGAGGTCGGCCGCTCCGTCCGTTCCTTGAAGACCGCGCCCATCTGGGCCCAGGTCCGGCCGCCATCGGTCGAGCGGGCCAGCTCGGTGTGGTTGTCGGCGGCTTCAAAGCCGGCTCCGACGCCAAAGGCGCACAGCATCTCGCCGTTGGGCAGGAGGACCAACGACGGGAAGCTGGCCTGCCTGCTGTACAGATGCGGCTTGGGATTACGGAAGATCAGCCCGGTTTCAATCATGGTTGCTTCATCCCTTTCGCTCGAGCTGGCGCAACCCCTGAGCGACGATATCGACCCCAACCCGCTCGCTCCAGGCCGCCAACAACCGCTGCGTCACCGCGCCCACCTTGCCATCGCCCACCATCAGCCCGTTAAATTTCGTCGCCGGCATGATGCAGTATGGGGTGCTGGTAAAGAACGCCTCATCGGCGGTGTAGGCATCGTAGGGCTGAAGGTCACATTCCTTCACGGGAATGCCGAGCCCGGCGGCCAGCTCGAGCACGGTCGCCCGGCTGATCCCGGCCAGGGCGTTGCTGGTGACGGGCGTCTTGAGCACGCCATCCGACACGATGAAGAAGTTGCCGCCCTTGTTCTCGGCGATGTTTCCGTGGATGTCGAGCAGGACGCCCTGGGCCAGGGGATCGACTAATTTGACCTCGATCTCGGCCAGGGTATAGGCCATCCGACTGCGGTTCTTGATCCGTGCGTCGAGGGCCTGGTGCGGCATGGCCCGGCTGGAGGGCGTCACTGCGTGACAGCCTTCGATATAGAAGCGCGCCCAGTCCGTCAGCACCATCGGCGAGGTGAAGAGGATGACGGTGGCCGGCGAGCGTTGAATGGTCGGGTCGGCGCCCGCGACTGACAGCCCGCGCGAAATGTTGTGGACGAGCCAGCAATCATCCTCTGCGCCCATCTGCCCGGTATTAGCCTCGAGCACCCGCAGCGACAGGGCGATCATCTCGTCGCGGGTCATGCCCGGGTTGATTCGGGTGACCTTGAGCGACTTGTAGAGCCGGTCGACGTGCTGGTCGAGCTTGAAGGGAGTGTGGCTGAAGGTGCGGGTCGATTCGGTGACGGTGTCGCCCAGCATCACGGCCGAGTCGAAAACCGAGATCTTGGCCTGGTCGCGCGGAACCATCGCCCCGTTCAGATAGACAAGGGAGTGTGGGATGTCGCTCATGGTGTTTCGTCTACTTTAGGCCACACTATGCCGCGGGTCAACCCGGGCATGTTTCCGAGGGCGGCATGGGCCGCGAATGCGACCTCCGGGTTACGGGCTCGCGCCATCACGGGAAACTGACACAGGACGATCTGAACGAAATCCCGGTCTGGCATGCCGGGCCAACGCGCCGCCAAGGATTGATGCGGGCGACCCGTACGAAAGCCCGGCACAGCCATGTACGGGCGAAGCAACTGACGATACGTACATTCATACCACGGCCCCTCGGCGGTCGCTTCGCCCATGGTTGTGCCGGGCGCCTATCGCCAGTAGAATCCTCACAGCATTCACGAGGAGGAGACCCATGACCCGCCCACTGCCCGAGGACCACGTCAACACCCATTCCCGCCCGAGCGATTTGCGCATCACCGACCTGCGGGTGGCCGTGGTCAGCTGGGATCGCTGGCGCTTTCCCCTCATCCGGATCGACACGAACCAGGGAATCTCGGGGATCGGCGAAGTCCGTGACGGCGCGAGCGCCACCTTCGCGCTGATGCTGAAATCGCGCCTCGTCGGCGAGAACCCGTGCAACGTCGAAAAGGTGTTTCGCAAGGTCAAGCAGTTTGGCGGGCATGCCCGGCAGGCCGGTGGCGTGTGCGGGGTCGAGATGGCGCTGATGGACCTGGCTGGAAAGGCCTATGGCGTTCCGGCCTACATGCTGGCCGGCGGCAAATACCGCGATTCGATCCGAATGTATTGCGACACGCCCAACGAGCCGACCGGCGAGGCGATGGGCCGCAAGCTCAAAGAGCGCATGGCGCGCGGGTTCACCATGCTCAAAATGGATGTCGGGATCCGCGACCTGATTGACATCCCCGGCGCGCTGTCGGCGCCAGCCGGAATGCTCGACACGAATACGGTCATGCACCCCTTCACCCACATCCGCCTGACGGACAAGGGCATCAACATATTGACCGACTACGTTACGGCCGTGCGCGACATCATCGGGCATGAGATCCCGATCGCGGCCGATCACTTTGGCCACATTGGCGTGGAGGATTGCCTTCGCCTCGGCCATGCGCTCGAGCGCTTCAACCTGGCCTGGCTCGAAGACATGGTCCCCTGGCAGCTCACCGACCAGTGGGCGCGCCTCAGCCGCGAGTTGCGCACGCCATGCTGCACGGGCGAGGACATCTATTTGCGCGAAAACTTCGAGCCGCTCTTCAACGCGCGGGCCATCGGCGTGTGCCATCCCGATCTGGCGACCAGCGGCGGCATCCTGGAGACGAAACGCATCGGCGATCGCGCCCAGGAATTCGGGATCAGTATGGCCCTGCACATGGCCGGCACGCCGGTCTCCACGATGGCGGCCGTTCACTGCGCGGCGGCCACCGAGAACTTCATCGGCCTCGAGCACCATTTCACCGACATCCCTTTTTGGAGCGATCTGGTGACCGGCGTCGCGAATCCCATCATCCAGAACGGCTTCATCCAGGTGCCCGAAGCGCCGGGGTTGGGTATCGCGCTGAACGAAGATGTGATCCGCGAGCACCTGATCGAGGGCGGCGCGTACTTCGCCCCGACGCCCGAGTGGGACACCGAACGAAGCTGGGACCGGCTGTGGTCGTAGTCCCGCGCAATTCGCGCTGAGCGTGTCTGGACGTCCGGTCCGCCCGCGCCCCAAGGACCGTCATCCCGTCGGGAAGGACTCACCGGCTGCCGCAACCCGGAGGTACTCCGCGCGTTTGACCCCCCATTCCTCCCGGGCCGCGTTCAACCGATGGCCCCGCACCTTCGTGTTGTTGTGGCGCGCCCAGTTGCTCACCGTCTTGTCCCGCATCGCCTCATCCACGGCGACCCAGGCCCGCC
Source organism: Anaerolineae bacterium (assembly GCA_046594095.1). GTDB lineage: Bacteria > Chloroflexota > Anaerolineae > J036 > Brachytrichaceae > Brachythrix. The sequence goes on from JBKJQK010000043.1 coordinate 3,099, forward strand.
CGACCGCCATCCCCGCCCGCCACAACTCGATCAGCGCGATCTGCAATTCCACATCCATGACGCATTCCTCCTGAATGCCGCTCAGGGTGCGGCGTCCGGCCATTCTGCGCGCGGCCGGGCGGCCTTGCCTGACTCGCGCCCG
>JBKJQK010000383.1:0-21755 GCA_046594095.1 Anaerolineae bacterium
CCAGAATGCCGCGCCCGCTGGCGGGATAAACAAACGTCAATCCGCGCGCTGTCAGCCTGTCGAGCGGTTCACGCGCGACCACCGGCAGATCCGGAAAGCCGCCCCGAAGGTACAACGGCCGATGCTCAACCAGGGCTGCCCGACCCGTGCCCGGAAGCAGCGCAGCGATGCGCTCGAAGGCCACGCCGGCCTGACGGTAGGTGGCCATGAAGCGGCCGAAAAAGACCGTCATCTGCGACACAAAGGTGAGGTAGTAGACAAACAGGGCAAAGTCGCCGACCGTGAACGGCCGGGCCAGGCCCGGTTGCATGGCGTTGGCTGCGACCAGCAGAATCAGACCCGTGCCAAGGCTGACGGTGTTGGCAAAGATCGACTCGAGCAACTGGGTAAACACCCGGTCGCGGACCGCCGCCCGCCGGCGCGTCTCGCTGAGCTTTCGAAAACGCGCAACGACCTGCTCCTCGGCGCCCGCAACCTGGATGGCCTGAGCGGCCTCGAACATCTCGTTCAAACTGTCCGCAACGGCCGCATCCGCGTCACGAAGCTGATAGCGATAACGCTGCACCCGCCTGGCCGCGAGCTGGGCGATCACGGCCACCCCGACCATGGGCAGGAACACCAGGAGCGCCATCTCCGCATTGATGCTGAGCAGGGTGATCAGGGCGACAATCGCAAACGCAAGCGCCCCAGACATATCGCACAACCAACTGATCACATCCTCAACCTGGCGGGCGTCATCCCGCATCACGTTAAAGACATCTCCAACCGCGCCCGGGAGCGCCTGCGCGCCAGGCCGGTTCAGAATCCTCGCAAAGACATTTGCCCGGAGTAGATTCGCCATCATGAACCGGTGCGGAATGTCGGCCAGCCCCCCAAGGAAGCGCAGCACCACCTGCCCTATCGCCACGCCAAGCGACAGCGCGACGATCGCTTCGGCGTTCAAACCGAGGGTAGAGCCACCACTCAACGCGTTAAAGAATTCACGATACAGGAAGCCCGGCGCGAGGGGCACCAGCTGGATCAGAATCCATAACACTTGATCGGCCGCGTAGAGTAGCGGCTGATACTTGATCATCCGCCAGATCAACTGATACGGTTTCATACCAGCACCTCCTCAAGGCCGGTTCGCAACAGACCCGCGAACCGAGAGAGCGGATCCCGGGCCAGCGCCTCTCGCGGCCCGAACTCGGCCACACGACCGCCCTCAAGGATCAGGATGTAGTCCGCCCGTTCGACCGTGGCGAGGCGGTGGGCGATGATGATCCCGGTCCGCCCCGCCAGGAGTCGATCAACTGCCCGCTCGATCCGCGCCTCGGTCACTGGATCGAGTCGCGACGACGCCTCGTCCAGGACGACGACAGACGGGTCGCGCAGAAAGATGCGGGCAAAGGCCAGCAACTGGGCCTCGCCCGCGCTCAGGCCCGTTCCGCCCGTCTTGAGTTGCGAATCCAATCCCTTTGGCAGCGCCCGCGCCCAGTTTGCCAGCCCCAGCGCGGTCAGCTCCGAATTGATCCGCGAATCGGGGATCGCGTCAGCAAAGAAGGTCAGGTTGTCTCGCACGCTGGCGTGAAAGACCTGGACTTCCTGGGTGACCAGGCTGACCCGGTGTCGAACCTCGGCGACTGGCACGTCGACCAACGATATGAACCGGAGCACGCCAGACCCACTCATCGCGGAGTGCGCGCCGGCTGCGGCCAGCATTCCCGGGTCAGCCAAACTCAGGCTGACTTCACCCCTCTGCGGGTCGTACATCCGGAGCAGCAAACGAGCCATGGTGGACTTGCCACTCCCGGTCCGGCCCAGCAGGCCCAGAACCTTGCCTGCCGGGAGGGTAAACGAGACGTCCTCCAGAACCGGCTCGGCTGTCTCGTAGTGAAACGACACGTGCTCGAAGCGCACGCCCAGCTCTGGCGCCTTGCCGCTTGCGACCGGGAGAGCCGGCTGGGAGCGAGCCGGCTCGACCAGGGCGCTTTTCACGCTAAACAGTCGCTCGACCCGGTTGATGCTTGCGCCGGCCCGTTGAAGCTCATCCATTTGCTGGCGTATCTGCTCAACCGGGCGGCGGATGAGCTCGCTGTAGGAAAAGATCAGATATACGCCCCCGAGGGTGATGGCCCCCGCGCGCCATAGGGCCGCCCCAATCAGCAGTGACACGGCCGTGCCCACGGCAAAGGTCAAGATGGTTGAGACCCACATTGAATAGGCGGCCACGTTGCCCTTGAAGTCGAGCGGCAGCCACTCGCGCAGCAGTGTGTAGAACTGGCGCATCGTGTAGGGCACGGCGCCCAACCCCCGAAGATCCTCAGCGCCGGCCAGCCGCTCGCCCACGAATCCCGCAAACTCGGCCGCCTTGGCCCTCACCTTGAGCCAGTGCGGGACCGCCACCGAGCGCAGACGAATCAGTAACACCAGCGCGCCGATCGCAAACCCCGTCACGGCGATACCCACCCGCCAATCCTCGGCGAAAAGAGCGGCCAGGACCGCCACAAGCAACAGGGCGTTTCCGATCACCTTGATCGCAAGTTGCGAGAAGAAACTGGCCAGGGCCGTTACATCGCCGTCGATACGCTCGACAAGTTCGCCCGGTGTGCGGGCGTTGTGAAACGTCAGGTCAAGTTTCAGACAGTGCAAGGCAAGGTCAGCCCGCAACCTGTTCGTCGCCGCCCAACCCACGTTCTCTCCCACCCAGGTCGAGATGACGGCGGCAGCCTGGCGCGCGAGGGCGAGACCAAAGAAAAAGAGGGCTGAGGGCGCCAGTAAGTCGGCCGGTTTTCCGGCCATTGCCCCGTCAATGAATGCGCGCACGACCTGCGGTGTGGCGACATCCAGCCCAATCCCGGCCAACAACGCGACGGCCAGAAGCGCCACCCGCGGCCGCTCCGGACGAAGGTAGCGGCTGAGCAGCCGCCAATAGTTTGTGACTGGAATGTTCATCGTTGAAAGTTCAGACAGGCTGAGCGGCGCTGAGCGCCTCCCATTCCCGCATCAATGCATCCAGCGCCAGTTGGGCGCGGACGTAATCTTGTCCCAGCTCGCGGGCGCGTTCCGGCTGCCGCTGGAGCCGTTCCGCCAGCGTTGCCAGGGTCTTCTCCTGTTCGGCGACCCGGCTCTCAAGTTTTGCAAGGCCATCCGCCTTTGCCTTCATCGCGTTGTTGGACGGTCGCGGCGGCTCGGTTGCAACGGTCGAGGGCCGTTGCGGGGCCCTGAGCGCGGCCGCCCTTGCCGCCGTCGCCCGAGCTGCCTCGCCGCGGGACCGAGCGGCGGCATATTCGTCGTAACTCCCATTGAAGACCCGCATCCGGCCATCCTCGATGGTCCAGATCTGGCGGGCCAGGCGCCGAATCAGATACCGGTCATGCGATACCAGCAGGATTGTGCCGTCGTAGGCCTCCAGAGCCTCCTGGAGCGTCTCCTGGGCCGGGATGTCCAGATGATTGGTCGGCTCGTCCAAGACCAGGAAGTTCGCCCCGGTCAGGGCCAGCAGAGCCAGCGCCAGCCGCGCGCGCTCCCCGCCGCTGAGCCCGGCGACCGGTTTGAACACGTCCTCGCTTTTGAACAGATGCTGGGCCAGAAAGTAGCGCGCCTGCCCTTCGTCCAGCCTGCGCTGGCCGGCCTCATGCGAGCGCGCGATCGTCTGCTCGAGCACGGTCATGGCCGGATGGAGTGACTCATGGGCCTGAGCAAAGTAGCCCACCTTGGCGCTTGCGCCCAGGATGAGCTCCCCGCCCAACGGCGGTAGGTCACCCAGGGCCGTGCGCAGCAGGGTCGTCTTGCCCGCCCCGTTCGGGCCGATCAGGGCCGCCCGCTCGCGCCAGCGCAGCTCGAAGTCATCGGACTCAAAAAGCGGCGCGCCGGGATAGCCCACCGTCAACCCCTCTCCCCGCAACACACTGTTCCCGCTGCGGCGGTCCGCCTGCAGCGTCAGCGTCATGCGGGCGGGCGGCTGAGGCGGACGCAAGCGCGACACGCGCCGCTCCGCTTCCTCAAGGCCCCACGGCCGGCTGCTTCCCTCGAGCCGTTCGCGCAGGAGCATCCATTGCTCGTTAAGCAGGGCCAGCGCGCCGAGTTGTTCGATGACCAGCGCGTCGCGAGTCACCCGCTTGAGTTTGCCCTTGGCCCAGGTCACCGATTTGTCGTTGCCGGCCTTCACAGCATCCAGGTCGATTTTGGCCAGCCGCACCTCGTTCTCGAGGCGGGCCTTCTCCTGGTTGAAGACGAACACTTCGCGCTGATAGCGCTCGTCCCGCTGGCCAAGATAATCGGTGTAGTTACCGTTGTATTCTTCGATCCGCCCCGGCGCCATCTCCCAGACCTGATTGACAACCTTGTCCAGAAAATAACGATCGTGGCTGACCACAACCAGCGCGCCGGGCCAGTCACCGAGGGTGCCTTCGAGCCACTCGAGCGAAGCGATGTCGAGATGATTCGTCGGCTCGTCCAGGATGAGCAGCTCCGGCCGCTCGAGAAGCAGGCGGGCCAGCAGGGCGCGCGTCTTCTGTCCGCCGCTGAGCTGCCGTGCCGGGAGCGACCAGAGCGCCTCGTTGAAGCCGAGTCCTTCAAGGGTGGTTTGAATCCTCCGCTCGTAGTCATAGCCTCCTGAGGCCAGAAATGCATCATGAAGCCCGCCATATTCGTCCATGGCCGCGTCTTGAGCCGCGCCGTGGTCGGCCATCGCCGCTTCCAGTTCGCGCAGGCGGGTTTCCTTCTGGCGCAGGTCCGCAAATACGTTGAGCATCTCGTCCCACACGTTGGCGTCCCGGTTGGCGAAGGCATCGATCGCTTCCTGACGCAGATAGCCGATCCGGGTCCCGCGTGAGACTGACAGGTCGCCGCCGGCCGGAGCTTCAGCGCCAGCAAGGATGCGAATGAGCGAGGTCTTGCCGACCCCATTCGGGCCAACAAGCCCGATTCGGGCGCTCTCTTGAATTGAAACAGACACCCCGGCGAAGACGTCGGTGGGTCCGAAGGATTGGCTTAGGTTGATTCCGGTAATCAGGGGCATGTCCCCCTCCCGCGCGCCATCGCGCGCTTACTTAACCGCCATCACGTCCATCTCGATCGATTCGACGCGATCCTGGTCCTTGAATTGCAGTTCAAACAGATGCCGGTATTCGCCACCCAGCGAATACAACGAAGCGTGGGTGCCTTCTTCGACAACCCGCCCGTCCTTCAGAACGATGATCCGATCCGCGTTCATGACCGTGCTCAGGCGCTGGGCGACGATGAGGGCGGTCCGGCCCTGGAGCACCTGCGACAGCGCCTGTTGGATGCGCTGCTCGGTCGCGGTGTCGACCGCCGACGTCGCTTCGTCCAGGATCAGAATCCGCGGGTTGATCAGGACCGCCCGGGCCAGGGCCACCCGCTGCTTCTGGCCACCGCTCAAGCCCACCCCGCGCTCGCCAACTTTTGTGTCGAAGCCCTTCGGAAGGTTTCCGGCAAATTCCGCCACCTGGGCGACGGTCGCCGCAGCCAGGACCTGCTCCTCGGTCGCGTCCGGATTGCCGAACGCAACGTTGTCGCGCAAGGTGGCCGAGAACAGGAAGGTCTCCTGCGGGACGATGCCGATCTGGGCCCGAAGCTCCTTCTGAGCCACATCCCGGACATCGATTCCGTCGATGAGAACCCGTCCGCCGGTCACGTCGTAAAAGCGCGGGACCAGGTTGATGACCGATGATTTGCCACTGCCCGTTCCGCCCAGAATGGCAACGGTTTGCCCCGGCGCCGCGGTAAAGGTCAGCCCGCGCAGCACCCTGATTGCCGGATCATCCGGAAAGCTGAAGGAGACATTCTCAAAGGTCAAGCGCGCCGGCCCCGTTCGGGGCAACGGCACTGTGACTGGCTTGTCGACCAGGTTCTCGACAGCGTCGTAGATTTCGAACACGCGCGGCGCGGCAGCGGCGGCCTGGCGGGTGATATTGGTCAGCCAGCCAAGGAGCCGGACCGGCCAGATCAATCCCCAGATGTACCACTGAAACGAGAAGAACATCCCGAGCGAAAGTGTCCCTTCGATCAGCCGGGTCGCGCCACCGAGCACAAGCAGGATAAACATCATCGCCGAGATGAAGTCCATCCACGGAAAGTACTCAGCCTCAATTCGGGCCCGGGCCACGTTCTTGCCTCGATTCAGGCGATTCTGCAGGTCAAAGCGCGAGCTGGCATATTCCTCGCGGGCGAAGGCCTTCACCACACGCACGCCGGCGACGTTCTCCTGCAGGGTCGTGGTGAGCTTGCCCATCTGCTCGCGGACCGCCTCCCAGGCCGGGTCGATCCGGGTTCGGAAGCGGACCACCCCAAGCAGGATCAACGGCATCGGCAGGACCACGATCAGGGCCAGCTTCCAGTCGAGGACGAACAGGATGATCAGGGTCGAGACCAGCGCGAAACCCTCCGTAATCGCCGTGGAGAACCCAAAGGTGACAAGCTGCTCGACGGTGTCGAGATCGCTCAGCATCCGTGACATGATCTGGCCGGTGGGCATCAGGGTGTAGTACGAGTACGGCAAGTACTGCAGCTTGCGATACAGCGCGTTGCGCAAGACTCGGACGATATCCGTCCCGAGTGTGCCCTGGATCACCTGGCGGATGTAGTTGATGATGCTGAAGACGATCGCCGCCCCGACCAGGGCCAGGCAATAGAAGCCAACTGCATTCAGGTCGCGCTTCTGAATGCCCTCATCGACGGCGAGGCCGAGGATGCGCGGCTCGGACTGGCCGATCGCCAGCGCGATCAGTGACAGCACGCCCACCAGAACAAAGCGCCCGCGATAGGGCTGGATGAAGGGAAGCAGTCGTTTTAGGTAAGACATGATCGGAAAAGAGAACAAAAAAGACCGTAAGCTTGTCGCTCACGGTCTCGAGGGTCACAGTAGGGACTTGGGGGAAGTGTCAGGTGTTTGACTCGGTGTCACTGTTCTGCCAACCCGCCGTCCCGAAGCTCGAGATCGGAGCATGGAGTGCGAAAAAAGCGCGGCCCGCGCCGGACTTCATTCGGTAAATGGGAATCATTCGCACCATGTTTCTCAACCTCTTTGTCGCAGGATTCGCGCCTTTGCGCAGGCAGTTGCTTATCTAACCAGTGACCGCGCGAATATATCACGGGGCCGGGCGGCTGTCAATAACGTTACAATACGAACACCCGTTCTATATGTCGATACCAGAGCACCTTGAGCCGATCGTCCGGACCTTGCCCACCACGCCGGGCTGCTACCTCTACTACAACGCCCAGGGCGAGGTGATCTACGTCGGCAAGGCGGTCAACCTGCGCAACCGGGTGCGCTCGTATTTCAACCCCGCTGCGTGGATTCAATACCCGAAGACCGGCCGGCTGGTCCGCGACATCGCCCGAATCGAATTCGTCGTGCGCGGGAGTGAGCTCGAGGCCCTGATCCAGGAAGCTGAGCTGATCAAGCGCTATAAACCGCGCTACAACATCCGGCTTAAGGACGACAAACGCTACCCATATCTCAAGGTGACCTGGCAAGACGACTTCCCAACGGTCATGGTCACCCGCCGGATGGACAAGGACGGCGGGCGCTACTACGGCCCGTTCACCAACGCCGACGCGGTTTATCGCACCCGCGATACCCTCCGCCGGATGTTCCCCTTCTTGAACTGCGACCGGGTGATCACCGGACAGGACAAGCGGGCCTGCATGTACTACGACATCAAGCTGTGCAGCGGGCCGTGCATCGGCGCGATCAGCCGGGCTGAATACCGGGCCACCGTCCAGCGCCTGTGCGATTTTCTGGACGGGCATTCCGATGGCGTGATCGAGGACCTCGAGCAGCGCATGGCCCGGGCGGCCACCGCCCTCCAGTTTGAGCGGGCGGCCGGTTTTCGGGATCAACTCAAGGCGGTCAAGCACGTCACCGAGAAGCAGCGAATCGTGAACAGCACAATGAAAGACCAGGACGTCATCGCCTTCGCCCGTGACGAGGGCGACACCTGCGTCGAGGTCCTCTTCATCCGCGGAGGCAAACTTCTCGGTCAGGAGTACTTCGTCCTGGACGGGGCCGAGGGCGAAGACGAGGCGACAATCCTGGACTCATTCCTCACCCAGTTTTATGGCGAGGCCGCTCAAGTTCCTCCGGACGTGCTGCTCCCCGCCCAGCTTGTCGAAGCCAACATCATTGAGAGCTGGCTGGGCCAGCGGCGCGGGAGCGCGGTCAAAGTTAATATCGCCCGCAACCAGGCCGACCGCGACCTGCTCTCGCTCGCCCAGCAAAACGCGGGCGAGACGCTGACCGCTCTAAAAGCCCAGTGGCAGGCCGACACCCACCGCCAGGAGTCGACGCTCAAGGAACTTCAGGATGCGCTTGACCTGCCCCGGCTTCCCGTCCGGATGGAATGCTTCGACATCAGCAACACCCAGGACACCGCCATGATCGGGGCGATGGTGGTCTTCACCCACGGCCAGCCGCGCAAGGCCGACTATCGCAAGTTCAACATCAAGGACATCCAGGGGCCCAACGACTTCGAGTCGATGCGCCAGTCCCTCACCCGACGCTTTCAGCGCTGGAAGGACCGCGGAACGGAAGGCCAGCCCGGGCATGATCCCGGCAAGAAGACGGCCAAGGTCGACGCATCTTTCAGCGTGCTGCCCGATTTGCTCGTCATCGACGGCGGCAAGGGCCAGCTCGGGGTGGCTGTGGATGTGTTGAAAGCGTTTGACCTGCTCCACGTCGTCCCGGTGGTTTCGCTGGCCAAGCGTGAGGAAGAGGTCTTCAAACCCGGCACCGGCGATCCGATCCTCCTGCCCCGCGCATCGCAAGCCCTGTTTCTCCTGCAACGGCTGCGCGACGAAGCCCACCGTTACGGCATCACCGGCCACCGCGCCCAACGCAACAAGATCGGGCTGGCCTCGCAACTGGATTCCATCAACGGCGTCGGACCGGCCCGCCGGCGGCGGCTGCTCAAGGCGTTCGGCTCGATCGACGGGCTGCGCCAGGCCACCCTCGCCCAGATCGCCGAACTTGTTCCAGTCGAAGTTGCCGAGGCGGTCAAGAACGCGCTGGGGTGAGAGCCGGGCCCTCGCTGGCCACCTATCGCACGGGGACCGATTGGCTGAAGCCGTTCGTTCCCGGCAAGACCTGCCTACCCGCGAACGTAGAGCCTTGCCCTGACCCGCTCGACGACGATCTCCTCCACGAGCCTCCAGCCCCAGGCTTCGCGCAGGACCGGGCGCTTGTTGGGCGTGAGTACCCAAAGCTCGGGCGCCACAAGCGCGAGCTGGGTCAGCGTGCCGGCCAGCCACGATCGCTCGAGCAGGTGCAAGGCGTAGCTGCACACGATCAATGAGTAGCTCCGGCCGGCGAGCGCGCCATTGGCGATCTCTTCGAACGAGATTGCTTCTGCCGCCTGCCCCGTCCGCGCAAGATAGGCCGGGCCAGTGTACGGATCGATGCCGTCGCAGCGCAACGCGCCGGCCCGCCGCAATACATCCGTGACTTCGCCGCTGCCGCAGGCCAAATCGAGGACATGGCTGAGATCTGGCCCATGGCGGGCCAGAAGCGTATCCAAACAGGCCACGACGGCTGGCTCATGAGGGTTGGCGTAGTCGGCGGCGTGAGCCTCATAGTAGGCCCGCACACCCAGATCAACGTAGCCGCCACGGACGCTCGCAATCGGCGGGAGCGACGTGGTCTTGCGGGGGCGAGCCATCAGCGCGCCTCGGACGATGGGGGAGGAACTTCAGTCTGCGCGACCCGCCCTGCCCGGCCATACAGGAAGAGCGCCGGCGACAGGATCCCGGCCGAGGCCAGCATCGCCAGGCCAAGGGACGCATTCCCGATCGCGCCTACGACCGGCCCGCCGGAGACCTGCCCGATCGCGTCGACCTGGCCATACATCGACAATATCGTCGCCCGCGCGCTTGCATCCTCGCCGCGAATCTGACGGTTCTTCCACATTTGAAGAATTGGTCCGGTGACACGACGCGCTGTCGCGGCGACGAGATACGCCAAAACCACAAACGCAAAATTCGGGGCGACGGCCAAACCAGTCAGGCCAATCAAAACAAAGACCGTGGCAATCACGAGTGAGCGCGACACCTGTTTGTCGTCGTCCATCCTGACCCTGCGCCGGATCAGCTCTGCTACCGGGAGTTGAAGCAGCAGCGCCCCGATCCTCATCGCGCTCGTCCAGAAAATCGGTTGAAGCTGGCCAATGACGGGCAGCGCAAACGAGAGCGCCAGAGGCGTCCACAACCGGTCGAAACCCTCGCTAAATGCGCCGTGGACGAAACCCGTGAGAATCAAACCGATGAGGATGGGTTTTGCGCGCACGACGCGGACGCCATCGCCAAAGGTTCGCGTCATCGCCTGCCACATGTTTCGATTCTCTCGTGGCAGCGGTTTGAAACCATGCTCAGGCATGACGCGCGCGAGGACCAGACTCAGCGCGATCATGCCCAGCCCGCCGAGCCAGATCGGGACAGCAACGCCAAACGCCATACCCAGGCCGGTCCCAACGATGATTCCGGCGACGCTCAGCACGCTATCAACCTGTGACACTCGCAGAAACGCCTGCGCCGCCCGGGCCTCACCGAGCTCATCGGCCACCCAGGCATCCAGCGCGCCGCTTTCGAACGTGGCGCCGACGCCCCAAAAGAATTGGGCGGCCAGCACGGCGGCAAAGGTTGGCACGCTCCCCTCGAGCAGAAACCCGCATCCAATCAGCGCATAGCTAATGATGACGCTCAAGCGACGCCCATATAGATCAGCCACAATCCCGGTCGGTATCTCGAATACAAAACAGACCGCTTCGAGCAGCGTGCCCACGAGAACGATCTGTAGTGGCGACAGCCCAACCTCAGTGACCTGATAAACGGCGCTGGCGACAAAGATCGTCGTCAGCAGAAACGAAGACGCCCCAGACAGGAATAGATAAGTCTTGTAGGCGTCGCCCCGCATAAAGGGCCATTTTAGTGTGTCATGGGTAACGCCACTCAGAAAGCCTGGATAAAGCTGACCCGGCCCGTATAATCCCAAGGTTAACCATGTCACTCCTCGTAATGAAGTTCGGCGGCAGCTCCGTCGGCGACGCTGGCGCCATGCGCCAGGTTGCCCGGATCATCCGGGATGCCAGCTCGCGCTGGGATGACGTCGTCGTCGTCACTTCGGCGATGGGCCGCTCATCCAATCCCAAAGATCACGTCAAGGTTACCGACTTGCTGCTCAACGCCGCCCGCGCTTCGGCCTCGGGTGACGACGAGACCTACAAGCGCGCACGCCGCGAGTTGTCCGACAAGCATCACTCCGCCATCGAGTCGGGCGTCACCAGCGCCGACGAACGCCACGCAATCGGCGCGGACATTGACCGGTTCCTGGATGGGTTCGAGATGCTGTGCGCCAGCGTGCGCGTGCTGGGCGAAGCCACGCCTCGGGCGATGGACGCGATCGCCGGACTCGGCGAGCGCATGGCCGCGCGCGTCCTGGCCGGCGTCATTCGCAGCTCGGGTGTCATGGCCGAATCGGTCGACGCGACCGAATTCGTCGTGACGAACGAGCACTATCAGAACGCCGCGCCCCTGCTCGAACCCACTCGCATTCGCGCCCGCGAGCGTCTTTCACCCCTGCTGCTGGCCCGGACCGTTCCGGTCGTCACCGGCTATGTGGGGGCGACACTCAAGGGCATCCCCACCACGCTGGGGCGGGGCGGAAGCGATTTTAGCGCGAGCCTGGTGGCGGATGCGCTCGACGCGACCGAGGTCCACAACTTCAGCGACGTCGATGGCGTGCTGACGACCGATCCGCGAATCGCCCCCGACGCGCGGACCATCGAGGTTTTGAGTTCGACTGAAATGTCGGAGATGGCCTTCTTCGGCGCCCACGTGCTGCACCCGCTGACCATTCTGCCTCTGGTCGAGAAGCGGATTCCTCTGCGGGTGAAGAATACGTTTAACCCAACGCACCCCGGCACGTTGATTGTCTACGACGCGGCTCGGGGCGGTCAGCCGGTCAAATCAGTCAGCGCCATCATGGATGTGGCGGTGATCACGGTCACAGGACGCGGGATGCAAGGCGTGGCCGGCATCGCCGGGAGGACCTTCACCGCGGTCGCCCGAACAGGCACCTCCGTCTACATGTTTTCGCAGGCCTCGGCGGAGCAAAACATCTGTCTCGTTGTCCCCCAGGGATCTGTCGAGCGGGTCAAGCCCGAACTCGATCGCGAGTTCGCCCGAGAGATCGTGAATCGCGACATCGACGCCGTATCAATCCTCGACGACGCCGCAATCGTGACGGCGGTCGGATCGGGAATCGCCGAAACGCCGGGCGTCAGCGGGCGGGTCTTTTCCGCCCTGGGTGACCGTGGCATCAACATTCTTGCCATCGCTCAGGGTTCATCCGAGTGCGGCATCAGCCTCGTCGTTAAGGGCTCGGTAGCCAAAGACGCGGTCCGGGCGGTCCATAGCCTCATCGTCTGAGGTCGTGCCCGCGGGAGCCTATAACATGTCCAGAGCCTTTGTCGCCCTTGTGGGCCGCCCGAATGTGGGCAAAAGCACGCTATTCAATCGTCTCGTCGGCGAGCGCATCTCCGTTGTCGACGATGCGCCCGGGACGACCCGCGACCGAATCCAGGCCCCCGTTGAATGGGGCGGCATTGTCTTCACTCTGGTCGACACGGGCGGAATCGAACCGCTCGAGGCCCTTCGCGACAAGTCCCGGGTGCCGCTCGCGAGCGGGTCGAAGGACTTCGTTCACGAGATCCGCGAGCAGGCCGAGATGGCCATCGCCGACGCGGACGTCATTCTGTTCTGCGCCGACGCCCAGACCGGCCTGACCGCCATCGACGAGGCCGTTGCCGACATCCTGCGCAAGCAGATTGGGCTTCGCTCACGAGCCGGCAAACCCGTTCCGCCTGTCCTCGTTGTGGCCAGCAAGGCCGAAGCGCAGGGGCCCAAAGCCGCCGCCCTGGAGTTCTATGGCCTCGGGCTGGGCGATGTATTTGCGGTGAGCGGCATGCAGGGCGATGGCAGCGGCGATTTGCTTGATGCAGTCGTGGCCGCGGTGCGCAAGCAAAAAGAAGGCGAGGAGCTCGACAGCGGAGATGAAACCGCCAGGATCGCGATTGTGGGCCGGCCAAACGTCGGAAAGTCCTCCCTCTTCAACGCGCTGGTGGGCGAGCCGCGGGTCATCGTCAGCGACGTGCCCGGCACGACCCGGGATGCCATCGACACCGTCATCGACTTTGTCGAGCGCGCGCCTGCTCCCGAAAACGATGGCGAGTCCGCGGCGGAAGCCGGCATCACCCGAACCCGAATCACGCTGGTGGATACGGCTGGCGTGCGCAAGCGTGGCGCGATCGAGCCCGGGGTGGAGAAGTTCTCGGTATTGCGCTCGATGAAGGCCATTTCGCGGGCGGATGTGGCCCTGTTGCTGATCGACGCCCACGACGGAATCACCGCCCAGGATGAGCACATCGCCGGCTACATTCTCGAAGAAGCAAAGAGCGTTGTGCTTTTGGTGAACAAGTGGGATATGGTCGAGAGCGCCGAACGGGTCGCGCGGATGGCCAAGCCCAAGGAAGGCTGGGGGTTGCTCACGGAGAAGATGGAGCGCTTCCTTGAAGTCGCCCGCGAGCGCTTCAACTTCATGTCGTATTCACCGATCATGTTCCTGTCGGCCAAGACCGGGTTCCGGGTGGACCAGGTCCTGCCGACGGCGCTGCGGGCCAATGAAGCACGCAGCCAGCGCGTTCCGACGAGTGACGTGATGCGGATCGTGCGCGAGGCCAGCGAGAAGCACGCCGCGCCCACCCGCGGCGGCCGGCGCTTGAAGATCTATTTCGCGTCCCAAGTCGGGATCGACCCGCCCACGTTCGTTCTGAACGTCAACGACCGGGAACTGGCTCACTTTTCGTATCAGCGCTTCATCGAGAATCGCATCCGCGACGAGTTTGGCTTCCTCGGCACACCGATGAAGATCGTCTTCAAGGGCCACAAAGAGCGGGAGTAAATGCGGCCCTTCGACTGGCCCGGAATAGCGGGCCGCTCAGGGACAAGTCGCTGTGACAGGCCGAGTATTCTTAGAACCCTGCCACGCTCAGCGCGTGCAGAACGACCACCCCAATCGGGGCAAAGACCAGCGCGGGCAGAAAATTCGCCAGGCGGATCTTCTTGATGTCGAGCAGGGTCAGCCCGATGCCAAGCACGAGCAGCGCGCCGGTGGCCGATACGATGGCCACCATCGTCGGCGAAAACAGACCCTGCGCCGCCGCCGCGCCGGCGGTCAATCCGCCCTGGATGAAGAAGATCGAAATGACGCTGAACCCGACGCCGATCCCGAGTGTGGCCGCATAAGCCACTGACGAGAACAGGTCCAGGGCGCTCTTGATCGCAATGAGCGAGATATCGCCGCGCAGCCCGTCCTGAATCGAGCCCAGAAACGTCATGGGGCCAACACAGAACAGAAGACTCGCCGACACAAATCCGCGCACGAAACGGGCCGAGGACTCGCCTCGGTCAGCGCCGCCCACGTAGCGCGAAAATCGCCGCTCGAGCCAGCCACCGAACCGAGCCAGCAGCCCATCGAGGTTAAGCAGTTCGCCGGCAATTCCGCCGAGCACGATCGAGAACAGCACCACCAGAAACTTGACCGCGCCGTTTTGCTGATTGGCGAAAGAGTCCACGATGCTGAGGGACGCATAGCCCAGGGTCGCAAGTCCAAGACCATTGAGGACCGTTTCGCGAATGCGCTCGGGGAGGCGATTCCCAAGCAGCACACCCAACGTCGTGCCGATCAGCACAGTGACGATATTGAGGATGAAGCCCATGCGCCGGTCAGGCCTCGGGTTGAAGCTGCTGCAACTTGAGTTCGGCTTCGTCGAGCTGTTTCGCGCACAGGGTCGCCAGTTCCTGCCCCCGGGCATGAAATCTGAGCGCGTCCTCGAGCGGCAAATCGCCCTTCTCGAGCGCGCTCACAATGGACTCCAGCTCCTGGTAGGCATCTTCGAAGGCCCGCGCGCGCTGGCCGGGATCGCCCGATTCAGCAGCGGCGGCGGTGGGGCGTTTTGGCATTCGGCGAGTATAGCAAGGTGTCGGCTACAATCGACGGCGAGGGTGGATACGCTCCGGTGGGCGTTGCGGTCTTCAAAACCGTTGGCAGGTTGCTCAGCAAGCTGCGGTGAGTTCGACTCTCATCCGCCCTCGTATGACCTGGACGCCCCGGCCCGACTGGATTCGAATCACGACCGTTGACGCCCACGCCGAAGGCGAGCCTCTGCGCGCGATCACGGGTGGCTTCCCCGCCCTGCCCGGCGCAACGATTCTTGAAAAGCGCCGATACGCAAAAGCCAACCACGACGCCCTGCGCACAGGGCTCATGCTTGAGCCGCGTGGCCATGCTGACATGTATGGCTGTATTCTGACCGAGCCGGTCACCCCGGACGGCGACCTCGGTGTCTTGTTCACTCACAACGAAGGCTACAGCACGATGTGCGGGCACGGCGTCATCGCGCTTGTCACCCTCGCGCTTGAGACGGGGATGCTGACGGCCAACGGTTGCAATCCGACCGTTCGTCTCGATACCCCGGCCGGACGCGTGACCGCCGTGGCGGACTGGGATGTCGCCGCGGGCAGGGTTCGGCGCGTTGCGTTCGAGAATGTGCCGTCGTATGTCGACACCATGGACGCGATCATCGATGTGAACGGCGTTGGCGCGGTTCGGTATGACATCGCCTATGGCGGCGCGTTCTACGCCTTCGTCGAGGCCGCGCCGCTTGGGTTACGGCTCGATGGCCGCGACGCGCGCGGGCTGATTGACGTCGGGATGCGCATCAAACGCGCGGTGATGGCGGCCCGCCCGATTTCGCATCCCTTTGAGCCCGATCTGGGCTTCCTATATGGGACGATTTTCTGCGGCCCGCCCCACGAGGCCGGCGCCGACAGCCGAAACGTATGCGTTTTTGCGGAGGGCGAGGTCGATCGCTCCCCGACGGGCACAGGGGTGAGCGCCCGCGTCGCGCTCGAGCGCGCCAGGGGCCGGCTGGCTCTGGGCGGGGCCTTCACCGTGGAGAGCATCCTGGGCACCCGCTTCACCGGCCGGGCACTGCGCGACACGACATTTGGCCCGCACGCCGCCGTCATCTCCGAGGTGAGCGGGCGAGCCTGGATCACCGGCCGGCACGAGTTCCTCATTGCTCCGGATGACCCCCTGGCGGCGGGATTTCGGCTGGGGTGATGGCGGACCGGCGTCTGTCATCTTCGGTCAGCTACACAGTGTCGCAATCAGCGCGTCCAACGCAACAACATCTTCCATCCGGCCGGACTTGACAGCCGCATCGGCCTCGGCGACGGCCAGGTGGGCGCGCTCAAGGTCGGCCATCGCAAATCCGCGCGCCTGGGAGAGCGCCTTGCGGGCCACAAAAGGATGCGCGCCAATGAGTTGGGCAAACTCCGTTTCGGTCATCCGCTCGTTTTCTTTGGCCTGAATCAGGGTCCGTGTCTGTCGGGCGATGTTGGCCATGACCGCGAGCGGGTACTCGCCGCGGGCCAGAATCGCGCGAACGCTTCGGTAAGCCTCGGCGCCATTCCGGGCGTTCAGGGCGTCAACGAATTTGAAGATGTCCGCAACATCCTCTTCGGCCACCAGCGCTTCGACATCCGCCACTTCCACCCGCCGTCCGCTGGCGTAGGTGAGGAGCTTCTCCAGTTCGTTGTCCAGCTTGAGGATGTAGAGCCGGCTGTCCTCGTCAAAATGGTCGCGGTCGTTCTTGTTGCCGCGATTGAGCCGATTCGAGAGCGCATCGGCGGCCTGGGGCGAGATCTGGCCGGCCTTCGCCTGAGCGCGCTCGACCAGCCATTTGGCCGGGTTGGCCGGAACATCAAATCGCTTTGCCCGGCCGGTCTTCCCGTCAGCGGCGACAAGCAGCGGATGGGTCTCGGGCAGCGTGACGTCCTCGAGGAATACGAGCGCAGTCGTGTCCGAGAGGTTGGGGAGAAAGGCGATCAGCTTCTGAAGTCCGCCGGCGTCATCGCCCTTGCGCTTGCGGGGCGCGCCCTGTTTAGTCAGCCAGTTCCGAACAATAACAAGCTTGCGTTCCAGAAAAAAGGGCATCGTCTGGGCGGCGTTCTGAATATCGGCCAGCGTGGCGGCGGCATCGAGCGTCTGAACGTTGACGTCGGCCATTGCGTCGTCGCCCACCCGGGCCCGCATCTTTGCTAATTCGTCGTCACGGGCGACGGAGTTCGGACCATGCAGGACATGCCACATTCAGATTCTATGCCCCCACGCAGATTCGAACTGCGACCCGCGGCTTCGGAGGCCGATACTCTATCCATTGAGCTATGGGGGCGTGCGTGGCATTTTACATGATCCTCAACGGCGGGACTATAATCGCGAATCCCATGGCTCAGTCAAGGGAAAGCAAATCCGTAGATCTGGAGAAGAGGAGAAACATATGCGTAATTCAATCAGACTGTTTGGTCTGGCGGGCGCGGCGGCCCTGATACTGGCCGCCTGCGGTACCGCACCCGTGGCAACCGTCGCCCCGACGGCCGCCCCCAAGCCCACCGAGGCCCCCAAGCCCACCACCGCGCCCGTCGTTGCGACAACCGCGCCGGCCGCCCCGACGGCCGCCCCCAAGCCCACCGACGTGCCCAAGCCCGCCTTTACGGGCCAGAAGCTTGAGTCCGCCGACTGCAAGGCCGGCGAAATCAAGACCCTCGAAGCGGTCGACGCCCTGACCGTCAAGTTCACCCTGTGCGCGCCCGATCCCGCCCTGCCCCAGAAACTGACCGGCAGCTCCTTCGGCATCATGCAGAAGGATGATATCAAGGCAACCGGCGGCGTGGCCAAAGCCATCAGCGAGAAGCCGGTCGGCACCGGCCCCTACAAACTGAGTGAGTGGAAGCGTGGCGATTCGCTGACGTTTGCCGCCAACGCGGCCTGGTGGGGCGGCGCGGTCAAGAACAAGCAGCTTGTGATCCGCTGGTCGAAGGAATCGGCGCAGTCGTTGCTCGAACTGAAGTCGGGCAACGCCGATGGCATCACCCAGGTCGGCACCGACGACTTCGAAACGATCAAGAAGGACGCCAAGCTTAAGTTGATCCCGAAAGAGCCGTTGAACATCATGTACTTCGGCGTCAACAACCTTAAGGCGCCGTTTGACAACGAAAAGATTCGCCAGGCGCTGGCGATGGCCATCGACCGGAAGAAGATCGTCGATGAGTACTATCCTGCTGGCTCAGTCGTGGCGGACAATTTCGTGCCGCCCAGCTTCAAGCCTGGCTTCTCGGCGAACATCAAGGGCTGGGAGTACAAGCCGGATGAGGCCAAGAAGATGCTGACCGACGCTGGCTTTGACTTCACCAAGGAGTACCCGATCAGCTACCGAGCAGCCGTGCGCGTATACCTGCCGTCACCCGGCAAGGTCGCCCAAGAAGTGCAGGCTCAGCTCAAGAAGATTGGGATCAAGATCAAGCTCGAGGAAAAGGAAAGCGGCACTTTCCTCAAGAGCGTCGCGGCCGGTGGTGAGACACTCTTCATTCTCGGCTGGGGCGCGGACTACCCGGACGCCACGAACTTCTACGACACCCACTTCGTGGGGAACAAGAGTTTCGGCAAGCCCTGGGACGACATCATCACCCAGATCAAGGCCGGCGGCCAGACGGCCGACAATGCCAAGCGCCAGGCGGCCTACGACAAGGTCAATGAACTGCTCAAGCAGCACGTGCCGATGATTCCGATCGCGCATGGCGTCGCGGCCGAGGCCTTCCAGGCCAACGTTGATGGCGCGCACGCCGGCGGTATGGTGCCGAACGAGTTCTCCCTCATGAAGGGTTCCAAGGACACCTTCGTGAGCGTGCAATCGGCCGAGCCGATTTCGCTGGACTGCGCCGACGAGACGGACGGGGAAACCTTCCAGGCTTGCGGCCAGATCTTTGAGCAACTGCTGAGCTTCGAGCCCGGCACAGTCAAGCTCAAGGGCGTGCTCGCCACCGAGTGGAAGGCCAACGACACGGCGACGGAGTGGACCTTCAAGCTTCGCCCGAATGTCAAGTTCCACAGCGGCGCCACGATGGACGCCAACGACGTCCTCGCGACATTCGCTCGTCAGTGGGATGCTGCCAGCCCGTATCACAAGGGCGATTCAGGCAACTTCGATTACTGGAACGACTACTTTGGCGGCTTCTTGAACCCGAAGAAGTAAATTAAGTTACCTTATGTGGCAACTGGCGGTTGGCTACCGGCGCGATTCGTCGCCCGGCAGCCGACCGCCAGTTGTTTGTAGGTCCGTCCTTCCGGGACGGCACCGATCGCACAACAACACATGATTCAGTTCATCGTCAGGCGACTCGTCCTCCTTGTGCCAGTTTTGGTGGGAATTCTGTTCATCACCTTTTCCCTGGCGAGGTTGATCCCGGGCGACCCCTGTTACATCATGCTGGGCGAGAAAGCCACACCCGAGAAGTGTTTCGCTTTTCGCGAACGCTTCGGCCTGAACGACAGCATACCGGTGCAGTTCGTGCGGTATGCGCAGAACCTGGCGCAGGGCAACCTGGGTGCCTCGATCAAGGACTCGCGCGACGTGGCCGACATCGTCGCCGAGCGGCTGCCCATGACGATCGAACTGACCATTCTGGCAACCGCCTTCTCATCCACACTCGGCATCGCCCTTGGGGTAGTCTCGGCCGTCCGCCACAACAGCGGGGTGGATGTAGGCGCGATGGTGTTCGCCAATGTCGGTGTTTCAATGCCGATTTTCTGGCTCGGCCTTCTGCTTGCTTACTTCTTTGCGCTGACCCTGGCTGGAACCCCTTTTCAGCTGCCGCCGTCAACCCGCTTGACCGCCGGAGCCGACTTGCCTTCTTTGCTCAAGCTCTGGGGATTAGAAGACTCGACAGGGGTTCAACGATTCATGACCGTGTTTCTGTCGAACTCGGTTCTGGCAAACAGCGCCATTCAAGGCAAGTGGGATGTCTTTGGGGACGCGCTTAAGCACTTGATTCTGCCAACGGTCACGGTCGGAACCGTCTCGCTGGCGATCATCGCCCGGATGACCCGCGGAGCGATGCTGGATGTTCTATCGCAGGATTTCGTCCGGGTCGCCCGCGCGAAGGGACTTCGCGAATGGGCCGTCATCATGAAGCACGCCTTTCGGAATGCGCTCATTCCGATCGTGACCATCATCGGCATCCAGTTCGGGGGTCTGCTTTCTGGCGCGGTCCTTACCGAAACCACCTTCAACCTGCCCGGCGTTGGGACCAAGCTCATCGATGCGATCCTATCCCGCGACTATCCGGTCGTGCAGGCATTTACGGTCGTCGTGGCGCTGTTCTTCGTGCTCGTCAACATTCTCGTTGACATTTCTTACGCCTATCTCGATCCCCGCATCCGCACGCGCTAAACATCATGGCGACATCTGCTACCGTCCCCCTCCACGGCGAACCGTCCCGTGTGCCGCCCGGCAAACCGATCCAGGCCCAGAAGTCCCAGTCGCCGACCGGGCGCATGTTTCGCCGGCTGAGGCACCATCGCTCGGCCCAGATCGGCTTCGTCGTCCTGCTCTTACTGGTCCTTATCGCGCTGTTTGCCGATGTGCTCGCGCCATTTGCCTATGAAGATCAGGTCGACATCGCGGGTGTCAAACGCCGCGACCCACCGTGTATTCACATCCTCGGCTGCGACCCGGCCAAGCCAGAGTCAATATTTGGGATTGACGGCAACAAACGCGACCTCTTCTCGCGAGTCCTATTTGGCTCGCGCCTGTCGCTCCAGATCGGCTTCATCACGTCGAGCTTCGCGATCGTCATCGGCGCACTTCTGGGCGCCGTGGCCGGCTACGTCGGCGGCTGGGCCGACAACCTCATCATGCGGGTGATGGACGTCTTTCTGGCATTTCCGAGCCTCTTGTTAGCCATCGCCATCGTTACGGTTTTGGGAACCGGTCTGGTCAATACCCTGTTGGCGGTCGGCATCGTGTCGATTCCGGTGTATGCCCGCATCGTACGGGCCAGCGTCCTGAGCGTGAAAGAGCTGGACTACGTCGCCGCATCGCGGGCGCTGGGCGCATCCGACGGCCGGATCTTATTTACCCGCCTGCTCCCGAATTCTCTGACGCCGTTGATCGTGCAAGGCACGCTGGGCATCGCGACCACAATCCTCGAAGCGGCCGGTCTATCGTTTCTCGGCCTGGGCGCGCAGCCACCCCTGCCCGAGTGGGGGCTCATGCTAGGGGAAGAGCGCAACAGCGTCTTCAACGCCCCTCACCTCATGGTCTTCCCCGGCTTAGCCATCATGCTCATGGTGCTGAGCTTCAACCTGCTCGGCGACGCCCTCCGCGACGCCCTCGACCCCCGCCGCAAGGCCTAACTTTCGTTTCCCTGACCAGAGCCGCCCAATTCGTTCGATAGAAGAAAGGGCGAAGGGGAGAAAAACGTATTCTCCCCTTCGCCCTTTCTTCTGAATGAAATTGACTTCACACCGGAAGCCATGGCGCTACAATCTCGCCTCGCACGATGGAACCCATACGCCTGCTGCACTTCGCCGACATTCACATCGGGATGGAGAATTTTGGCCAGATTGACCCGGCCACCGGGATCAACTCACGGGTCATCGACTTCATCGCCCGGCTGAAGGACGTCGCCGATCAGGCCATCGCGCGGGACGCCGATATCGTCACCTTCGCCGGTGACGCCTTCAAGACCCGCGACCCCAGTCCGACGTATCAGCGCGAGTTCGCCCGCCAGATCAAGCGCATGTCCGACGCAGGAATCCAGGTCGTCCTGCTGGTCGGCAACCACGACGTGCCGATCAT